>JBLHPB010000086.1:0-12357 GCA_047624025.1 Zhongshania sp. | reverse complement strand
AAATACGACTCTGTACTGGTGTGATGCAGTTATCTGCCCGCACCCCAGTGTGTGCCGCTATGACCGCGCTGACCCTCGACCACATATCAAATGGTCGCTTGTGTTTGGGAGTGGGAGTGTCAGGGCCACAGGTGGTAGAAGGATGGTATGGTCAGCAATTTAAACGACCTTTGGAGCGCACTCGGGAATGGCTGGATATTTTCCAACAAGTTATTGCTCGTGAAGCGCCGGTTGAATTTAGTGGCTCTCAATATAATCTACCCTATATTGGTCCAAATAATCTTGGTTTGGGTAAACCTTTAAAAAGTATTACTCACCCACTGCGTAAGAAAATCCCGGTGTTTCTCGGCGCCGAAGGCCCGAAAAATATTGCCTTGGCGGCAGAAAAATTTGACGGATGGATGCCTATTTTTGTTTCGCCTTATCGTATGAATATTTTTGACGACAGCTTGGCTAGTAAGCCGGATGATTTTGAAATCAATGCTATGGTTAACTGCATTGTAAATGACAATTTAGAGGAGGCTTTGTATCCCGGCAAAATGACCATGGCTTTGTACTTGGGTGGTATGGGTGCGCGCCACGATAACTTCCACAAAAACTTGATGGGCCGAATGGGCTTTGGCGATGAAGCCGAGAAAGTTCAGGATCTCTGGTATGAAGGTAAGCACGACGAAGCCATCAAAGCTGTGCCTGATGCACTAGTGGATGAGATTTCCCTGCTTGGTCCCAAAGAGCGTATCCGTGAGCGCTTGCAAGACTGGAAGAAGTCGGACGTTACCACCTTGATGATTGGTCATAGTGATAATTATGAAGCTTCATTGCAGACGATGGAGTTTATTGCTAACGAAGTGGTTTGATGCTCGGGTGGTAAATCCCTGAACTTAATTCTTTAACGCCCCTTTAATGGGGCGTTTTTGTGTCTAGGGTGATTAGTCAGCCGCTTCCAAGTGCTTATTAATCCGCAGCGCCAGCAGTGTGCAAAGCGCGGCTGAGATCAAATAGAGGCTGACGGCCACCAAGCCAAAATGTACTGACAGACCAAGTGCAATCAAGGGTGCGAAGGCGGCACCAAACAGCCAAGCTAAGTCAGATGTTAATGCTGCTCCAGCATAGCGAAAGCGGCGTTCAAAATTCGCGGTTACTGTGCCAGATGCTTGTCCGTAAGAGACGCCAAGTAGGGCAAAGCCAATTAAAATAAAGGCGTCCTGCATTAGCGGAGAGCCGCCCATCAGCATTGGCGTGAACAAGGCGAATACACCGATTAGCACCGCCATCAAGGCTACCGTGGTGCGTTTGCCGATACGGTCGGCAATAATCCCTGAAGCGATGGTCGCGACAATGCCGATACAGGCGCCAAACACCTGAACAATCAACACTCTGCTAATTTGCTGTGTTTCGCCAAGTAGAATCCATGACAAAGGAAAGATCGTCACAATGTGGAATAGGGCGTAGCTTGCTAATGCTGCGAAGGCGCCCAGAAAGACATTGGGGCCTTGTTTGTCGAGCATCTCGCTGGTGCTAATGGGCTCAAGTTCGCTCTCTTCTAATGCTGCCGTGTATTCTTCGGTCAATACCAGACGCAGGCGTGCAAACAGAGCCACCACGTTAATGGCAAAGGCGACAAAGAAAGGATAACGCCAAGCCCACGCCTGAAAATCTTCGGCACTGACACTGTTAATTAAGTATAAGAACAATAGGTTAGCAATCAAAAAGCCTATTGGCGCGCCAGTCTGACCAATCATGGCATACCAGCTACGCTTAGCCTTCGGGGCATTCAAAACTAGTAAAGACGGTAAACCGTCCCATGAGCCGCCAAGGGCAAAGCCCTGTAGGGCTCGAAACATAGCAAGGAAGAAAATAGACGTGCCGCCCAAGGTATTATAACTCGGTAAAAATGCGATACCGGCTGTGGCCGTCCCCAGTAAAAGCAATGAAGTGGTAAGTTTTACACTGCGGCCCCAGCGACGCTGAATAGTCATAAACAACGCGGTGCCAAAGGGTCTGGCTATGAATGCTATCGAAAATATCGCAAAACCGTAGAGCATGCCCTCAAGTGTGCTGACAAAGGGGAAGAACACACTGGGGAACACCAGAACGCAGGCGATACCAAACACAAAGAAGTCGAAATGTTCTGATGCTCGACCAATAACAACACCGATAGCAATTTCTCCGGGGGCTACAGGAGAATGACCCGGCGGGGTTTGCATTTCTATGGCCGTGGAGCCACTATCTGTATTAGACTTGGTTGTACTAGTCATAGCGCAATTAATATCCAAATTTAGTGATTGGTTAAAGACTACTCTCATTGTGACGACCCAGCCATAGGACAAATTGTCCAATTCTTTCAGCCATCTATTTAGCTTAAAATCACACTCTATTCTTACACTTGAATTTGTGAGTGCCGATGTTGACTCTTAAAACGATACACAAGATTTTCTTTACGGCCACCGCTGCATTGCTGGCGGGCTGCGATACCGTCGTGATGTCGCCGTCTGGTGATATTGCCGCTCAGCAAGCAAATCTGATTGTTTGGGCGACGGGCCTGATGATGATTATCGTTGTGCCCATCATTTTCTTCATACTGCTATTTGCTTGGCGCTACCGTGCCAGCAACAAAGAAGCGGTGTATGAACCCGACTGGGATCACTCGACCAGCCTAGAATTACTGATCTGGGCTGCGCCGCTGGCCATCGTTATCGCCCTGGGTGCACTAACTTGGGTAAGCACCCACCAGCTCGATCCATATCGGCCTCTAGACCGTATCAGTGAAGGCAAGCCAATCCCTGAGGGGCAAGAGCCTCTGATCGTCGAAGTAGTGGCAATGGATTGGAAGTGGCTATTCTTTTATCCGGAATACGGCATTGCAGTAGTTAACCAACTAGCAGCTCCGATAGACCGTGAAATCAAGTTTAAGATTACCTCCACCACCATGATGAACTCATTCTTTATTCCGGCCCTAGCCGGTCAGATATATGCGATGGGCGGCATGGAAACCAAGCTGCACGCCGTTATCAATGAGCCTGGGAGCTACGATGGCTTCTCTGCAAATTACTCTGGTGCCGGTTTTAACGGTATGCGCTTCAAATTCTTAGGCATGGCCGAGGAGGACTTCGAACAATGGTTAGTCAAGGCAAAAACCGAGGGCGAGGTACTTAGCCGCGGTGTGTATAGAGAGCTAGCCAAGCCCAGCGAATACAATCCTGTGCAGTACTACCGCGAGGTTGAGCCAGCACTTTACGACTCTATTCTCAACCGCTGCGTAGAACCCGGTACCCCATGCATGAAGGACTGGATGTCGCCAGCGCATGGTGAACACAACAGTCAGGCTAGTGCCGACCCGCAGAGTGAGGTCGACCACAAGCACTAATATATTACGCGCAGCCTGCTAATTGCTTCGCGTTCGTCCCATTCACTGACAATGCCCCACGGGCACTGGTAATTTTCATGACTGAACAGTTTGATCTAGGTAAGCTTATATTTGGCCGACTCAGTTGGGACGCCATACCCTTACATGACCCGATACTGCTAGGCACTTTCGCTATGGTCGCCATTGGCGGCGGCGGTCTGTTATCAGCACTAATCCGCTTTAAGGTCTTGGGGTATTTGTGGCGGGAATGGATTACCAGTATTGACCACAAACGCATCGGCGTAATGTACATGGTCTTAGGTTTTGTGATGCTGTTACGGGGTTTTTCTGACGCCATCATGATGCGGATTCACCAAGCAATGGCCTTCGGTGACTCTACGGGCTTTTTACCACCCGATCACTACGACCAAATCTTTACTGCACATGGCGTTATCATGATTTTTTTCGTGGCGATGCCTTTCGTAGTCGGGCTAATGAACTACATGGTACCGCTCCAAATTGGGGCCCGTGACGTGGCATTTCCATTTCTGAATAATCTAAGTTTCTGGATGACCGCGGCCGGTGCCGGTCTCATTATGGTATCGCTATTTGTAGGGCAATTCGCCAAGACCGGGTGGCTCGCTTATCCGCCACTATCAGGGATACTACAAAGCCCTGGCGTTGGGGTGGATTATTATATTTGGGCTTTGCAGATCGCCGGGGTAGGCACGCTGCTGTCGGGCATTAACCTAGTGGTCACCATCATTAAAATGCGCGCGCCCGGCATGAATTTGATGAAGATGCCGGTCTTTGTTTGGACTTCATTGTGCTCTAATATTTTGATTGTCGCCGCCTTTCCAGTTTTGACCGCGGTAATGGGCATGCTTGCCCTAGATCGCTACTTAGGAATGAGTTTCTTCACCAACGATCTTGGCGGTAATGCCATGATGTACGTGAATTTAATTTGGATATGGGGTCACCCAGAAGTCTATATTCTTATTCTGCCACTTTTTGGTGTTTTTTCTGAAATAGTTGCTACTTACAGCCGTAAACGTCTGTTCGGCTACTCATCGATGATTTATGCCACCGTCGTAATTACCGTACTAGCCTATATGGTATGGCTGCATCATTTTTTCACAATGGGCTCTGGCGCGACGGTGAACAGTTTCTTCGGCATCGCCACTATGATTATTTCTATACCTACCGGTGCGAAATTGTTTAACTGGTTGTTTACTATGTACCGAGGCCGTATTCAGTTTGATGTACCCATGTTGTGGACCATAGGCTTTATGATCACGTTTGTGATTGGCGGCATGACTGGGGTGTTATTGGCAGTGCCACCTGCAGACTTTGTACTGCATAACAGCCTGTTTCTCATTGCCCATTTTCATAACGTCATTATTGGTGGTGTGGTTTTTGGTACCTTTGCTGCCGTTACTTACTGGTACCCAAAAGTTACCGGCTACAAGCTCGATCCATTTTGGGGGAAGGCGTCTTTCTGGTGCTGGTTCATCGGTTTCTATCTTGCCTTTATGCCGCTTTACTTACTCGGGTTTATGGGTGTAACACGGCGCATGAGTCACTTCGACGATCCATCAATTCAGATATGGTTCCAGGTTGCACTTGGTGGCGCGGTGTTGATTGGGCTTGGCATTGTATGCTTCCTTATTCAGCTTTATGTGAGTTACAAAAAGCGCGATAGCCTGCGCGACGAAACCGGTGATCCTTGGAATGGACGGACGCTTGAGTGGTCCACCTCATCACCACCACCACCGTACAACTTTGCCTTCACTCCGCGAGTTCATGATATAGATGCATGGTGGCAAATGAAGGCCAATGGCTTTGTGCGCCCTACAGACGGTTTTGTGCAGATACATATGCCCAAGAATACTCCGGCAGGATTTATAATTGCAGGTATTAGCGGGGTGATAGGTTTTACACTGATTTGGCATATGTGGCTGCTTGCTAGCATCGGTTTTGTCGCTCTAATGGCCACAATTATTGTTCATACCTTCAATTACAAACGCGATTACTACATACCGGTAGAGGAAGTGGAGAAGGCCGAGGCAGAATTTGCAGCTAAACAAATCGAGGTGCTTGCTTAAGATGTCTAATTTAACAGCAGTGCCGGCAGAACAGCCGGCTAAACTTGAGTTTTTAGTGCGCGAAGAAGATCACGTAGCCAACGGCACCTTATTGGGTTTTTGGATCTACTTAATGAGCGATTGCCTGATCTTTGCCGCGCTATTCGCAACCTATGGCGTATTAAGCCAAAGTTATGCTGGGGGACCAACCGGCGCCGATCTGTTTGACCTGAACCTTGTAGCAATAAACACCGGCTTTCTGTTGTTTTCGTCGATCACCTACGGCTTCGCTATGCTGCAAATACAGCAGGGCAAGTTGAACGGCGCAATGATTTGGCTGGCTCTCACCGGGTTGTTAGGTGCTGGGTTCTTGGGCTTAGAACTGTATGAGTTTTCTCATCTAATACACGAAGGCGCAGGTCCGCAGCGCAGTGCTTACTGGTCGGCATTCTTTGCACTAGTAGGTACCCACGGGCTACACGTTGCCTTTGGCATAATTTGGTTAGTGACTCTACTGGTACAGCTTCGCAAACACGGCATTAACGTTGCCAACCGTCGCCGGCTATTTTGCCTATCAATGTTCTGGCATTTCCTTGATGTCGTCTGGATCGGCGTATTTACCATTGTTTACTTAATGGGGTCATTATCATGAGCGAACACGATCAACACAGCCTAGAGCACCACGAGGAAGCCGGCCCCCACAGCACCTTCAGCGGCTATATGATCGGCTTTATGGCGTCGGTGATCTTGACGACTATTCCTTTTTGGCTAGTGATGGCCGATGTACTTAGCTCTAGGAATGCGACCGTTATTGTCATTCTGGGCTTTGCATTGGTGCAAATTCTTGTGCATATGGTTTACTTTTTACACATGAATTTTCACTCAGAAGGGGGATGGAATATGCTTTCACTGATGTTCACTCTGCTTTTAGTGTTCATTACCCTAGCGGGATCACTGTGGGTGATGTACCACATGAACGTTAATATGATGCCCGGCATGTGAACTGACAGCAGTTGATTATGGTGGCCCACGCAGCTGAGAGAAATCGCCGATGCAAAAACGTAGCACACTAACCAAATGGACTATTGCTGTTGCCGCTTTATTTTCCTTCGTCAGTTTGATTCTGCTCGGCAACTGGCAATTAGATCGTCGTATTTGGAAGCTAGATCTTATTGAGCGAGTTGAAACGCGAGTTCTTGCATCACCAAAATCAGCCCCAGCCGCTGAGCTGGCGGTTAGTAAGGATGCCGATGAGTACCAGCGAGTTTCAGTGACCGGTGAATTTCTCAACGGTAAAGATACCCTTGTCGTTACTGCCACTGGACTCGGCAGCGGTTACTGGGTAATGACGCCCTTTCAGCGTATTGATCAGAGCATTGTTTTAATCAATCGAGGCTTCATCAATCAAGATGTTCAAGCGGCACCTGCGCTAACAGGCCCACAGCAAGTGGTGGGCCTGTTGCGAATGACAGAACCTAAAGGCAGCGTGGTGCGAGTGAATGATCCAACGCTAGACCGCTGGTACTCCCGAGATGTGGCTGCGATTGCCGATCGTCACGAGCTAACCGCCGCAGCTTATTTTATTGACGCTGAGAAGCGCGATCCCGCACAAATGCCACTGCTACTGGAAGCGTCGCAGTATCCCGTGGGCGGACTTACGGTCGTCACTTTTTACAATAGCCACCTCGTTTACGCCGTCACTTGGTACGGCTTAGCGCTTATGATTATTATTGCCGCGGTCATTGTTGTCCGGGAAGAGCGAAAATCAAACTCGAGCTAAATCCGGCTGCACCTTGGCGGTACACATAGGTATACTCTTTAGGCTTCCGACAGTTGATGATAATAAGTACCCTATTATGACCGCCGACCTTACGCTACATATTCAAACGACAAGTAATGATACTGACACCCTTGGCAAGCACATGCGTCAGTTGGTGCAGTTGCGTTGGATGGCGGTACTCGGTCAGCTACTCACAGTTCTTGTTACTCACTACGGCTTTGGCGTCGAGCTGCCACTGCAAATCATGTACACCGTGCTGGCTGGTTTGGTGGTGTTCAATGGCTTGGCTGAGTTGGGCCTACGTATTCGGCGTCGTATTCGTCCTATAGAGCTTTTTGTGGGTTTGCTGGTGGATATGGGCACCCTCACGGTGCAGTTGTATCTAAGTGGCGGCGCGACCAACCCCTTTGTTTTTCTGTACTTATTGCAGGTTGGTCTTGCCGCCGTTTTAATGGCAAGTTCATATGCTTGGGTGCTGCTAGGCGTCGCTACTGCGTGTTTTTTGTGGCTGGCAGAGGCGGGGAAGCCGCTGGATTTACCGCAAGATTATCAGTTGGGTTTGCACAGCTATTATGTGCAGGGCATGTTGATTTGTTTCGTGCTCAATGCGGTTCTGCTTGTTGTTTTTGTTAATCGTATCAATCGTACTCACCGCGAGCATGATGCGCGTTTGGCAGAGCTTCGCCAGCGCGCAGCCGAGGAAGATCATATTCTGCGTATGGGCTTATTGGCCTCGGGTGCGGCCCACGAACTGGGCACACCGTTGGCAACGATTGATGTCATTCTTGGTGATTGGCGGCATATGCCTATTCTCACCGCAGACCCAGATTTTGCTGAGGAAATTGGCGAAATGCGGGCACAAATAAAGCGCTGCAAGGAAATCGTTAGCGGAATTTTAATGTCAGCGGGAGAAACCCGGGGTGAGTCGTCTGGCGAGACCACCGTGTGTGAATTTTTTGATGATCTTGTTGGTGAGTGGCGAAGTACTCGGAAGGTTGTGGAATTAAGTTTTCAAAATCACTTTGGCGAGGATCTTGAAATTGCTACCGACACCGTGCTTAAGCAGACCATCTGTAATTTACTAGACAACGCCCTTGAGGCCTCGCCGGATTGGGTTGCTTTAGATGTTTCGCGCCAGGAAAAAATTCTTGTCGTCAGCGTCATCGATCGCGGTCCTGGATTTGCCCGCGAAGTATTTGATCGGCTTGGGCAGCCTTACCAATCCACCAAGGGTCGGACGGGCAGTGGCTTGGGTTTGTTTCTGGTCTTCAATGTGGCGCGTATACTAGGTGGGCAGGTCAGCGCCCGCAATCGTCAAGAGGGCGGGGCCGAAATCAGTCTGCGTCTGCCATTGGACGCATTAGTGTTAAAGGAGGCATAAGGTAATGGTCGACGACACCACGCCAATCGATGTGCAGTTAAGCGAAGAGCCGCGCATACTTTTACTGGTTGAAGACGATGCCGCCTTTACTCGCACCTTACGCCGTTCTTTTGAGCGCCGTGGGTACACGGTTATCAATACCAATGGCCTGGAAGGCATGCTTGAGTTGTTAGAAGAACACTCGCCAAGTCACGCCGTTGTCGATCTCAAACTCGACGGCGAGGCATCTGGTTTAGTTTGTGTACAAGCCCTACACAAGCACGACCCGGAAATGTTAATTGTTGTTCTCACTGGCTTTGCCAGCATCGCCACGGCGGTAGAGGCGGTGAAACTCGGCGCTTGTCACTATCTTGCCAAACCCTCCAATACTGACGACATCGAAACGGCGTTTAACAATGCCGCAGGAAATGTCACGCTGGAAATTCGTGGCCGCGCTACGTCAATTAAAACCCTTGAATGGGAGCGCATACACGAGGTCTTGGCGGAAACGGGATTTAATATTTCAGAAACCGCGAGAAGGCTGGGTATGCATCGCCGCACGCTGGCAAGAAAGCTGGCTAAGCAGCAGGTGAAATAGTCTGTGCGTAACGTCATTTGGTTTAAACAAACTGGCGGTACGCGCGGCTCTTGTCTCTAGAGGGTAATCAGGGAATTAAAACAGCGGCATTGAGATCTACACAGTGCTGTAAGTGACGCTGAATCATGGCCAGAAACATGCGATCGCTGCGCTCCTCTGCGGCGCTAAACATTGCTCCGAGCACGGTAATCATAATGCCGTGCATACTGCCTAGGCGATACTGCTGCCAGCAGTCCTCGGCGCTCAGTGTTACACCTTGGTCGCTCAGTGCGCTGCGGTAGTGTTCGACCAGTTCTTTCTCATGCTCGCGGCGCAGCTCGGGCTCCAGACTGCCGCCCATAAAGTAGGCGACGTCGCAAAGACCAAAGCTTTCAGAAAGGGTCTGCCAGTCGACGATGGCCAGTGTGTTGTTGCCAAATAGCATATTCTCCGCGCGAAAGTCGCCGTGGATCATGGTGGTGATGCCGCGATAGCTGGCTACCCATTGGACGTGGCGATGGATGTAGTGTTCACCAAAAGCTAGGCACTCGGCACTGATACTTTTACCAAAGCGCTCTACAAATCCTGGCCAGTTTTGCACCAGTAGTTCCTGGCCAAAGGCGGCGGCATCAGGGTCTGACTTGGTGATGAAGTCGCTCGCCAACAGATCTTTTTTACCGTGAAAACTAGCGTGCAGTTTGGCGGCTTCGCTCAGTGCCATTTTCGCGTGTTCCACACTTTCACCGCACAACTGATCGCCGGGTTCGGCGGGGGCGAGATCTTCCATCAGCAGAATGAATTCAGTGCCAGCATCGCTGAGTATGGCGTGATAAATCTCTGGAATGCGCATAGTATTGTGCTTTGCGAGTTCGGTATAAAAACGTACTTCCTTGCTATACGCGCCCATCATACCTGCCATGCTGCGCGCAGTTTTATCCGCGGCCGGCAGTTTAGCAATCATTGTTGCCGGCGCTGTGCAGGGCTTACTGTATTGCAGTTTAAGTCGCAGATTGTCGCCCATTTTTCCGGTGCCGATGACCTTATAGTTGACCTCAGTAACCTGGGCTCCATCCAATAGTCCGCTGCCTTGCAGAGCCTGTGTAAGCGATTCGGTGGTGAGTTGTTCTGGTGTGCAGATGAATTCCATAGTGTTTGTTCCTATTATTTGTTGTCGGCTTCAGCTGGGCGATTAGTGCGGCCGATAAAATCCTGAGCATTACGGATGTCACCGTAGGCGGCAATAGCCGGGGCGCATTCGGCGGCCGTGCTGGCATGCAGAATTACGCCGTTGGCACCAGCTTTGAACTGCTGCTGGATACGCTGTGCGGCATAATCTGCACTGCCAATCGCGGCGGGCAGCCACTCCTCTGGGATCAGTGTTTGTATCTCGCGTAGTTGCTCTAGGCTGGCGACGCTGTCGATGCCGCCGGGCATGTTGGCTACCGTTGGGTGAGCGCGGAAGCTTTCCAATATGCGGCTGTCCCAGTCATTGATGGCAACCAGTAATTCACCGTAGCCGGGTGCCTGCAGATAGGTAGCCATGCGTGCAACGGCGAGCCGCAAATACTGCTCTTCACTGGGGTCTACACCGCAGGCGAGTACGCTCCACACTTTTACACTATCGGGATCGCGGCCAGCGCGTTCGGCACCTTGCCGCACTAGCTTGGTTGCGCGTTGCAGTGCTTCGTCACTGAGAAAAGTGTGCAGAATGACGCCGTTGAATACGCTTCCAGCAAAGCTTAAACTTTTTGGGCCAAAGCCAACGAAAAGCTGTGGGATGTCTGCCGCTAGCCAATCTGCCATATGCAAATAGGGGAATTTACCCAGCGCGCCGTCGTAGCCCATGATTCTTTCACCGCGCCACAGTTTTTTCATCATGTCACTGAAGTCGCGCAGCTGTGTATTATTGACCTTGGGGATGCCCCACAAGTCTTGGCGAATACCAACGCCGCGGGCGATGCCCAAAGCAAAGCGGCCATTTGAGATATGGTGAGCTGAGCTGGCCATCGCGGCGGTGCTCATCACATGACGAGTGTTGATGTTGGTAGCTGCAGTGCCAATGTGGATGCGCTCGGTAACCGCCGCGGCTGCGCCGATACACACGCCGGCTTCTTTCACATCGAAGCGCTCAGAGACCCATGCCGACCCCAACCCCAGTTCTTCGGCGTCGCGGACTTCGCTTATTAATTCTGCAGGCTTCCGACTGTGCCCAGGTAGTAAGTAGCAGCCTAGTTCTGGGTAAAGTGATGTGCTCATATTGGCGTCCTGTGCGTGGCGGTCATTTTCTAACGCCGTTAAGTTAATGCTCGATAGTTTACTAACACCGTTAAATAAGTCAATATCCATCACTTATAATTACTTATTTGTCAGAATTTATGCCTGCCACATCAATCCCTAAAGCGCGACTCGGTCGTCCCAGTGTTACCAGCAAACAGGCGATTCTCGATGCCGCCCGCGAGCTATTGCTCAGCGAGGGTGAGCGCGCTTTGAGTATGCGCCGTATCGCCCAGCAGCTGGGAGTGACACCGCCCAGTCTCTACGGTTATTTCGCTAATAAAGACAAGCTACTAACTGCATTGGCAGAGCAACTATACGATGGCTTAGCTGGTACGCTGGATAAGACTTTACCTTGGCAGCAGGCCTTGAGCCAATGGCTGCACAACTGGCGTAACAACTTAATGGCGGCGCCAGAGTCGATGTTTCTGGTGGGGATGATGGCCACAACGCCAAGCGGTCTGCGCGAGCTGGAGCGGATTGCGGACTTGCTACGACCGGTACTCGCTAATGATGAACAGGCGGTGTGTCAGGCCCAGTCACTATGGTGGGCAGTACTGAGTTTTTGCACTTTCGAAAGGGATGCCAGCCAGCCGGCGGTAATAAAGCACTTGAAGCAGGCGCTACCCAAAGGCAGCGAGGCGTCCTGGGTGCAAGGTCACCTAGCCGTAGAAAGTTACGAGACCATGTGGGAGGCCACTGTAGCCCGTAATATTGCAGGTCTGACCGTGTTGGTCAGCGAGCAAAGCGAGGTTTAAGGCTTTCGTTGGTGGGCTGGGTGATTGATTTAATGAAATTAGCTTTTTACGGCACTAAGTTTTCTTTTTTTATGGCAGTAAATCTCAGTGGATAAATGAAAAAGTAGGGGCCTGGCTTTGCCATTAAGCTAGACGTAGGCAGCTTGGATGATATAGCGGTTATGGTGCCAGCAGGCTC
>JBLHPB010000085.1:0-12479 GCA_047624025.1 Zhongshania sp. | reverse complement strand
CCGGCCAGAGGCTTGTGCCAATCGCCATTTTCTACCACAGCGGCGGCGCGAACCCGAATGACCTGGGCGCTGACATAGGCGGATTTTGGCGATAAGACAAAACGTAAGCTGCTGTCTAAATTGGCTTCTGCGCCCTCGGCGACAGTAATTAATTGTGCGGTAGAGCCTTTGCTGCCGACTTCTTTGGCTAGTGAGCGGCTCAGTCCTTCAAGGCCGCGTTGGGTGGCGGCGGCTTCTGGCGTGGCGCAGCCCATATGGGGTCTGGCTAAAACCACAATGCGACCGCTTGGGCGTAATTTGCGGATGTTGGCATTGAAAAAGCGGTAGGCCTGAACAAGCTCGGTGCCATCAGTGCAGCCACTGCCATCAAAAATCAGTGCTTGGTAACCACTGTTTTCACTGCTGGTGGCGGTTTCACCCAGAATACTGGCAGCCCCAGTGCTAAGGCTAATGTCAGCCTCGCTATCACGGAGATTGCGCAGGCAGCTCTCTAGCAGCTGAGCTTTACTATCGCCACCCAGCAGCACCGCGCCGCTGAAAAAACTGTTCTGTGTAGCATTGTAGCGCTGTAAATCGATTGGTGTGGTGACGCCCATGGCGCCCAGGATTTTTTTACCGGCATTGGAATTAATTAACTGTTCTATTTTATCGCTCATTGCTTGTTTCCGTTGAGTGTTGCTGGAATGACTTGAAATCAGTTTATATTGCTGGTGAGAGCAGGGATATGGCACAGTTGCAGCGTTATTGTGGGCATTGTAACGACTTCACGGCCTAACAGAATTGACAGCCCCGCCTTGTCAGGCGGTCGCTTCAGCCAATGCTGACACAATGAAGCTTGTTACACTGCGCGCACTTGAGGCTCTTACTGACAATATGAGCCCATTTCCCCAGCATGAACAATTGAGGTCAGGATATGACACAGGCTATTAAACGCGTTGCAATCATCGGTGGTAATCGCATCCCCTTTACCCGTTCTAATACTGCCTATTTTGGCGTCAGTAATCAGACAATGTTAACGGCGGCTATCGAAGGTTTGGTAGAACGTTATAAATTACAGGGTGAATGCCTAGGTGAAGTTGTTGCTGGCGCGGTAATGAAGCACAGTCGTGATTTTAATCTCACCCGGGAATCAGTTCTGGGTACTTCTTTAGATGCCAATACCCCTTGTTTTGATGTTCAGCAGGCTTGTGGCACCGGTTTGCAAGCCATCAATTTGGTTGCCAATAAAATTGCATTGGGACAGATTGATGCAGGTATTGCTGGCGGTGTTGATACCACCTCGGATGCGCCTATTGGTGTGAGCGAAGGTTTGCGTAAAATTCTACTTCAGGTTAATAAAGCACGCACCTTTGGTGAGCGTGTGAAGCCTTTTTTACAGCTGCGTGGTAAAGATATTGGCGTATTGATTCCGGCCAATGCAGAGCCGCGTACTCGTATGTCTATGGGTGAGCACACTGAAGTGACCGCCAAAGCTTGGCAAATTCCCCGCGATCAGCAGGACGAATTGGCTTGTAGCAGCCACAAAAACTTAGCGGCAGCCTATGACCGTGGTTTCTTTGAAGATTTGATTACGCCTTTTAACGGTGTAAACAAGGACAATATTTTGCGTCCTGATACTACCTTCGAAAAACTCTCAGGTCTCAATCCCGCATTTGATAAAGTTAGTGGTCAGGGCACGTTAACGGCAGGTAACTCTTCAACTCTGACCGATGGTGCATCAGTCGTATTGTTAGCGAGTGAAGAGTGGGCCAAGGAACATAATCTACCGGTGCGCGGCTACCTGAGCTTTGTTGAGACTGCGGCGGTTGATTTTTACGGTAAAGACGGCGCCACTGAAAAAGAAGGTTTGTTGTTGGCACCGGCTTATGCGGTTCCGCGCATGTTGGCGAAAGCCGGCTTAAGCCTCCAAGATTTTGATTTCTACGAAATTCACGAAGCCTTCGCAGCCCAGGTTCTGGCAACGATGAAAGCTTGGGAAGATGAAGCTTTCTGCAAGGAAAAGCTTGGTTTGGATCGCGCTTTAGGCAGTATTGATCGCAGTAAATTAAATGTGAATGGCAGCTCCTTGGCAACCGGTCACCCCTTCGCTGCTACGGGTGGTCGTATTGTGGCCAGTTTGGCGAAAATGCTAGAAGAGAAGGGTAGCGGTCGTGGTTTAATTTCGATTTGCGCCGCCGGTGGTCAGGGTATAACCGCGATTATTGAACGTTAAAACGGTTGATCCTCTAAACTTCGCGCCCTGCTCTGGGCGCTGATAAATTGCACAGCACGCACTTTCTAATTTGACGTGTCGTGCTCTTTGCTGTTTTGAATTATTTCCCGTAACTCGCACAATCCCCTTGTTCATAGCCAATGACCTTGCTGTCTGCACATGCTGTGCAGGCATTGCCATAGGTATGGTGTTTATCTGATGGGCAGGGTGTGGTGACGCAGCGAATGCCGGTGTCGACATGACCGCAGACCGGTATAAATTCTCTGCTACACATTTCGGGACGCGGAGGCTGACATTGTTGAAAGCCTTCGCTGGCGGCACTTTTTTCGACATCAGTTGCGCTAGGAGTTGCACAGCCACTTAATAGTGTCGCAGCGAAAAAACCCATGAGGATGAAATGCCGCTTAGGTGTGAATTGAAAAGCCATATGTATGTTCTCATTCAATAATTTTTTGATTTCCGAGTATGTTCTACTTGATTTTAGCCTGCTTCGATAGCTCAATAATGTCTGTTTAGAGGCCTTGAGCGAATTCACTCATAGCTAAAGACTATCAGCATGATGTTTATTTGGGATTGGCATTCTCTTATGGTTTTGATTAGTCTGGTTACCAAGCTGCTAAGTAAGACAATTAGCAAAGTAGGTATTCCATTGCGATATTGACGTGCTCAGTTAGCTCGTTAACTTGCAAGGAATGACGATTTAACAATAGGGAGATGCATAATGCGAGCTATTGATATCGGTATAAACGAAGAAAATCGTGAACTCATTGCCGAGGGATTGAAGGTGTTACTGGCCGATTCCTATACTTTATACCTGCAAACCCATAATTTTCACTGGAATGTAACAGGTCCACGTTTTCGTGATTTGCATTTAATGTTCGAAGAGCATTACACCGAAATGGCCGTGGCGGTAGATGATATTGCCGAGCGTATTCGAACGCTTGATGTCCCCGCGCCTGGCACCTACAAGGCCTTTGCCAGTTTGAGTGCAATCGAGGAAGTCGATGGTGTGCCTGAGGCCGATGCCATGGTTGACCTGCTGACTCGTGGTCATGAGCAGGTTGTTAAAACGTGCCGAAGGGTATTGAAAGTGGCGCAGCAAGCCGAAGATGAGTCAACCGCGTCACTGGTTTCTGATCGTATGCGCATCCATGAGAAGACTGCCTGGATGCTGCGAGCAATCAATAAATAAGCCCTGCCGTAAAATGGCTATTCTTTGGTGTAACAACGTCGCAATGACTGCGTCCCAATTGAATAGCCTAAGGCTTTGTGGGGTTGCACGTTTTGAAACTATTGAAAATGACATGGCGCAAGCTATTAGGGCTCACTCTAATGTGCGGATTAAATAGCGAGCGTGTATTTGCCCTGGAGCTACGCAGCCCCTACACGATGACAGCCACCATTCAGCTATTCACCTCTGAGGATTGTAGCCGCTGCCCGCCAGCCGATCGTTGGCTGTCGACGCTGGTGGATAAACCTGGCTATCCCCATGGCGTTTCATGTTGATTGCTGGTATCGCTTGCGCTGGCCTGATAAATTTACTGAGCCAGCTTAGAGTATAGTGGCATAGTGAATTTGGCCACCTGATTAGGGGTGATATGATCGCCTCTATGACGATACAGGTGATCAATGAGCAATCGTACCAGGTCAACTGTTAGCCCAGAATTTCGATTGGAAGCTGCCCAGCTGGTTGTTAATCAGGGTCGCTCTATTCGAGATGCTGCAAAAGCGATGGATGGATTTTTAGGAGCGTCAAAACAGAGTCGGTTCTCCGTATATTGAACACCTTGATCAGAGTGAAGGAGCACCTTGTCCGCTGGTCTTCGGCTCCGCACAGCCATAAGTAGTGCATCGATAAATAGATCGATTTTCGGCGAACTTTTTATCGCGAAAGCAAGATTGAATTTTTAAAAATAGGCGGGGAGGAAAAAGCCCGGCCCTGCCAAGGCAAGACCGGGAAAAGTGCACCAGGTAAATGCAAGCACACACAGTAAACTGTGGAGGAAGTGCTATGCATTAATGCACGAAAAAATCATAAACAAACAATACTACTTATATTTTTTCCTAGTGAAATTAGTAATAACTATTCGCCAGTTATCGCTCACGTCTTATGTGCGGAGCAGGGTAGGCGATAACACTTCTCGGTCTAATGTTTTCAATTTTAAAGCCAATTTAAATGTTTAAAGTTACTACAGGAAACACCTTTACTAAGCGGTATTGGAAAGGCATTTTCTATACTTAGCCGCAAAGATTAAGTGCCCTAAAGCGCCAAAATATCGTCGTCATCTAGACTTCTGCAACAACAGTGCCAACTTGCGGCGACACCTGTAACGATGTCGAACGCTTTGCGGGAGACGGACAAGCAGGATAGTCGCATTCGCTAAACCTGCCTTTGACCTAGCTTCTCCCGGTAAGCCTTCAGTGGTGTGACTTCCGACAGCCAAGATGCGGCGCGACTCAGGGTCGGGCTTATTCCATCCCTGCCAATTAGCTCACAGCAAATCTTTTAAATACGCGTCTTCTCCTGCATGGGGCTGGACTGGTTTAACAAACTTAATCACGCTATGCCGATGTTCCTTGTTATACCATTCGACAAACTCGTGTACCCAGACCCGCGCGGCATGTAAGTCCGTAAACGGTTGTTCAGGATAGCTGGGGCGATATTTCAAGGTGCCAAACAGGTATTCGGAATAAGGGTTGTCATTGCTCACCGATGGCCGACTGAACGACGACATGATCCCCAGCTGCTGTAATGTTGCGAGCATCGTCGCCCCTTTCACTGCTGTTTTGATGTCAGACTCCCTGAACAATTCTTGTTAATCGAGAAACTTAAAGAGAGCCACGCGGTGGCGTTAATTTACGATGTGTTTGGGGTTGATCACAGTAGTTACAAGTACTGGGTTAAGCGCCCCAAGATGCCGAGCTTAAAGCGAATTAAACTGCTCAGCGAGGTTCGATCTGCGCATCAGGACAGTAATGGCTCGGCCGGTGCGAGAACGATTGCAACCATCGTAACCGACCCAGGTATTCAGCTCAGCCGGCATCGCACGACGCGAGTAATGAAAGAGCTGGAGCTAGACAGCCGAATCTGGTTTGTTGCGGTGACGCAAGGTATATTTGGCCGGGGCAGCGCTGGGCTTATCTGGCGGTGGTGATCGATTATATGCACGCAAGCCAATAGTTTGGCGGTGTCGTTATCACCAGGTAGTGTGCTTACTGGCCAGGCGTTGAGCATGGCTTTTGACGCGAAAGGAAAACCCAAAGGCGTTATGTTTCACTCGGATCAAGGTAGTCACTATTCCAGCCGAAAATTTCGTCAACATTTGTTGCGTTATCAAATTGAGCAGAGCATCAGTCGTCGCGGTAACTGCTGGGATACGCCGATGGAACGATTCTTTCGGAACTTAAAAACAGAGTGGGTTCCAGCATTGGGCTATCGAAATTTTACTAATGCCCAGCAATCAATTACGAAATACCTTGTGGGATATTACAGCCAAACAAGACCACCTCAGCATAACCGTGGTTTAAGTCCAAATGCAGCCGAGGGGCAGTATTGGATTAGCCACTAAACCGTGTGCAGTTTTACTTGACCACTACATGTTTCATTTTACTAGAAAGCCTAAAAAGGTGCTGCTAGGGAAAATTTCCTCGCTGGCGCACCCTAATTTCCGCAGAGCACGGCGTTATATTTTAGAAGTATACCAGCTTTGAGTTTGGCTACTTTAGTAGCTAAGCACGAAGAATACTACCGTATCGATTCGGACCTTTTGAAAAGTGCACGAGGAAAATCTATTAAGTTTCAATATAGATATTAACAAATGCGCCTAGTAGAGGGCTTATAACAAAACGCGTCAATCTGATTACCTATTCTTGGTCGTCGGCTTTTTACCCGCAGCTGTCGTTCCTTGCGTAGTTCTAAACTGTTGTATCATAAATTGGCCGTTGAAGATTTTTAGCATAAGTTGGCCAAAGTGGTCAACTTATGGGTGAATCGATATACCCCAGCTTTTTGTTAAAAATAATCCGGAGTGGCGGGGATGGTTTAGCGGCGATCGCGAATTCAGCTTGAGTGATTCAGCTGATACTGACGCGGTGGGGGTGCTCACGGTGGATTGGCCGCAGCAAAGTGATGAGATATTGGTAGAATTTACACTACAGACAAGACAATTGCAGCCGTTGGTAGTCAATTATGCAGTGCTTAGCATGGGGTTAGATACTCAGGTAAGCCGGGGTGAGAATCGTAGTAAATTGCTAAGCCATGATTTTTTCGCGCTCAGTATGCAGCAATATCCAGTGCTAGAAACGAATGAATCGCTAGTTAAGGTGGCCTTGCCGGCCCCAGTGGTGGCTGCGGCGGGGCAGACTCGTTCGGCATTGTTAGTATGGCTTACCGGGGAGGAATCTGGCGCTATAGTTCAGGCGGTGGCTGGATATTGGTAATTGGATGACATAATTGCAGTCCGAGCGATTCCGGTCTAATGATGGATTTTGAAACGATAATTAAAATGACGGTATATAAAGTGGTAGAAAGTAGTATGCAAATCACAAAACGATTACGGTAGCTTATGAATACTGGATAAATCAGATTTACGTGACGGCTAGGAGCCTCTTAGCTGGCGCAGTATAGCGCCAATTCGCGCGAGCGTGATTATCCATATTGTGTGTATCGTAAAATAGAGTAATTAAGCTCTCCGTTAGGCAGCTGGTTAAGGGAATTAATGAAAACAAAAATAGTACTATTGGCGCTTTTGTCCCTCATTGTTGCGGCATTTTTTAGCAGCGGCTTGGATCAACACTTAAGCTTGGAGGGTATTCAGTCACTGCAAACCAGTATAGCTGAGCTGAAATCACAGCGGCCATTATTTCTGGCTGCTATATTTTTTACCGCCTACGTTCTGATAACCGCACTGTCATTGCCCGGTGCGGCGCTGATGACACTGCTCGTTGGCGCCAGTTTTGGCTTGGGCTGGGGTTTGATCATAGCCTCGTTTGCTTCAAGTATTGGTGCCAGCCTGGCTTTTTTGATGGCTCGATATTTGTTGCGAGACAGCGTCCAACAACGTTTTGGTGATCGACTAAAGGCGTTTAATGAGGGGGTAGCAAAGGACGGCGGGTTTTATTTATTCAGCCTGCGTTTGGTGCCAATATTTCCGTTTTTTATCATCAACATCTTAATGGCACTGACACCTATCAAGGCTCGCCAATTTTATTGGGTAAGCCAATTGGGTATGCTGCCTGGGACTATCGTTTTCGTTAATGCCGGTAAGCAGCTGGGTGAGCTAGATAGCTTGAGCGGCATTTTATCGCCGTCTTTGTGGCTGGCTTTCGCCTTGCTGGCGATTTTTCCCTTTATTGCCCGGCGTATTTTAAGTGGCTATCAAGCCCGTCGAGTCTATAAATCCTGGTCACGGCCTAAGTCCTTCGATCGTAATTTAATAGTTATTGGTGCGGGTGCTGGCGGCTTAGTCAGTGCTTACATTGGCGCTGCGGTTAAAGCCAAAGTGACATTGATTGAAGCCCATAAAATGGGTGGTGATTGTTTGAATTATGGCTGTGTACCGAGTAAGGCCTTGATTAAAACCGCCAAGGTGGCCTCGCAAATGCGCCATGCCGAGAGCTATGGCTTGGAAAGTAGTGAGCCTAAATTAGATTTTTCTAAGGTCATGGCCAGAATACAGGCGGTGATTGCGGCTATTGAGCCTCATGACAGTATGGCACGCTATACCGATCTTGGTGTTGAAGTGATTTCTGGTTATGCGCGCTTACTTGATCCCTGGACGGTGGAAATCGCCCACCCAGATGGCAGCAAGCAACAGCTGACGGCGCGGGCCACGATTATTGCCGCTGGAGCAAAACCGGCAGTGCCGCCTTTGCCGGGCTTAACTGAGGTAGGATTTTTGACCAGCGATACCATGTGGAAAGCGCTGGCCGATATAACATCGCCACCGCAGAAAATGTTGGTGTTGGGTGGCGGCCCGATTGGCTGTGAATTGGCCCAAAGCTTTGCGCGCTTGGGTTCCGTTGTGACGCAGGTAGAGATGCTGCCAAGGCTAATGATTCGTGAAGACCAAGAAGTCGCTGAATTGGTGGAAGCATCACTGACGGCCGATGGGGTGCAGGTGATGTGTGAATATCGGGCGCTGCGGGCAGAGCAGAGCGGTGGTAAAAAATGTTTGATTGTTCAGCGTGGTGAGGAACCGGAGCAAGCCATTGAATTTGATACTTTGATTTGCGCGGTGGGGCGCAGTGCTCGGTTGAGTGGCTATGGCCTGGAAGAGTTGGGCATTGATACCAACGGTAGGGTGCCGGTTAATGAATTTTTGCAAACCAAATACCCTAATATCCTTGCGGCAGGTGATGTTGCTGGGCCATATCAATTTACTCATGTAGCCGCCCATCAAGCATGGTATGCGACGGTTAATGGCTTGTTTGCGCCATTCAAGAAATTCAAAGTGGATTACAGAGTTATTCCTTGGGTGACCTATGTTGATCCCGAGGTGGCGCGAGTGGGCTTAAGTGAGGCCGAAGCACGGGAGCAGGATGTGGCTTTTGAGGTAAGCCGCTATGGTATTGATGATCTCGATCGCGCTATTTGTGACAGTCAAGCCGAGGGCTTTATTAAAATACTGACCGTGCCGGGCAAGGATAAAATTCTTGGGGTAACCATTGTCGGCGCGCAAGCCGGGGAGTTACTAGCAGAATATGTGTTGGCGATGAAGCATGGTTTAGGACTGAAAAAGATTCTAGGCACTATTCATAGCTACCCGAGTATGGCCGAAGCCAATAAATACGTGGCTGGTGAGTGGCAGAGAAACCACGCGCCGGAGTGGATTTACCCTTACCTGCAAGCGTTTCATCGCTGGCGTCGAGGTTGACATGACCTGGTTCAAAAAACTGCTTGCTTGTGCCGTTATGATACTGGCGATGCCGTGTTATGGCGCTGATTTTTCCCATCAAGTTTGGGATGAGCTCCTGCAAAAGCATGTGCATGTATTGGCAGGTGGTGGTGCTACCCAGTTGGATTATCGCGGCGTGATGGCGGAAAGGAAAAAGCTGAGCAGCTATCTACATGCACTGTCTGGGCTAAGTCGCAAGGAATTTGATTCCTGGTCTAAAAATGAGCAGCTCGCCTTTTTAATCAATAGCTACAATGCTTGGACTGTAGAGTTGATTTTGAGTCGTTATCCGGAATTGGACTCTATTAAAGATCTGGGCTCGTTTTTTCGCTCACCTTGGCAGCGCGATTTTATTCCTCTGTTTGGTGAGGCGGTGGGTCTGGACCATATCGAACATAATTTGATTCGCGGTTCAAATAGATACAAGGAACCACGTATTCATTTTGCGGTAAATTGCGCCAGTATTGGTTGTCCTGCATTGGCCAATCAGGCCTATGCTGCTAAGAATCTGGAGACTCAGCTAGAGCAGGCCACGGTTAACTTTTTCAGTGATAGCAGTCGCAACTATTATCGCAATGGCGTGCTCACAATATCGCCAATTTTTAAATGGTATCGCGAGGATTTTGAGCGCTCTTGGCGAGGGGCGACATCCTTGCAGCAGTTTTTGGCCCTGTATGCTCAGGCCTTGAATATCGAGGACTTGGATTCTGGGGATGTTAGCAAGAAATTAGTTGCGGGAAAGCTAGAAATTAAGTTTAGCGACTACGATTGGCAGCTCAATGATTTACGTCGAGGCAAATGAACAGTAATGCCAGAATTGCTTCATTCTGCTGAGTCTCCAGTACTGTCGGTGATTGTACCCATGCTCAACGAGGCTTTGGACTTGCCTGCGCTATTGGTGCAATTGCAGGATTTGTGCGCGGTGTGCTCTTTGCCGGTGGAAATTTTATTCGTTGACGGCGGCAGTAGTGACGGCAGTGTTGAGTTAGTGGCTGGCAGCCCGTTTATTCTTGTGCGCTGTGAGCGCGGTCGAGCCTGCCAGATGAACGCCGGGGCGGGAGTAGCCCGGGCAGAAAAGCTATTGTTTTTACATGCCGATACGGTATTGCCAAGCCTGCCTGGTAACGGTGTATTTGAACTCTTAATTAAAACCTTGGATGACGCAATATGGGGGCGGTTTGACGTTTGTATTAGCGGCGAGGCATGGATGTTTAAATGTATTGCTTGGTTTATGAATGGCCGCTCTCGACTTACGGGTATTGCCACTGGGGATCAGGCTATCTTTGTGCGGCGGGCTGATTTTCTGCGTGTTGGTGGCTTTAGCAATCAGCCACTGATGGAAGATGTTAGTTTATCTTCACGCTTGTGTGCTGAACAGCCACCTGTTTGCCTGCGTGATAAAGTGATGACCTCAGGGCGGCGATGGCAACAGCGGGGTATTTGGCCGACGATATTTCTGATGTGGCGATTGCGCTTTGATTACTGGCGAGGGGTGCCCGCAGAAATATTGGCGAAACGCTATGAGTAATAACGACGTGTTTAAGAAGCAAAATTTTATAATTCAAATCATCGCCAAGGCCCCTGTGGCGGGTTTAGCCAAAACCCGCTTGATTCCAGCTTTGGGTGCCGCTGGCGCGGCCCATGTGGCCGAAAAAATGTTGAAAAATACCCTCAGTGTGTGTGATCAGGCTTGTTGTATAGAGGCCGAAGATTATGAATTGGGGTGTGAGTTGTGTTTAAATCCGGCGCCCGACTCAGAAGTTTGGCGGGGCATGGCGGTGATCAATGGTTTTGCCAGTCATGCTCAAGTGGAGGGCGATCTCGGCGCGAGGATGGCTGCAGCGGTTGAGAGGGCGCTTGCCTGTAGTGATGGCGTCATTTTACTGGGTGCGGATTGTCCGGAAATCAGCGCCCAGACGTTACACTGGGCTGGCAATGCCTTGTTAAGCCACGATGCTTGCCTGATACCCAGTGTTGATGGTGGTTATGTCTTATTTGGTTTACGACGATTCGATTCAAGCTTGTTTACAGATATTCCATGGAGTAGTGCGGAGGTGGCAGCATTGACCCGCAATGCTTTACGCGAATCAAATATGAGTTTCTTAGAGCACCCCATCATGCGCGATATTGATGAGCCTCAAGATTTAATGTATCTACCCGCAAGGTGGTTGCCCAAGAGTGTGGAGTCCGATATATGAATGCACAGGGACGCTTAATCGCTCGGTTTCTGAATGATATGGCACCGGGGCAGTTGGAGTGGATTGGGCTTAGGCCCGAGCGTAAAGCACCGATGCTCAGTGTCGGAAAAACCCTCGCCATCGCTGATTGGGGTCTGCAAGGTGATCGACGTTTGCAGGGCAGCAAAGGTTCGGCACGTCAGGTAAGTATTATTAGCCGTGAATTTATTCATGCCATTGAAGAAAATCTTGGCAGTGAGGCTATAAGCCCTGAATTATTGCGTCGTAATCTTTTGGTGTCTGGTATTAATTTGAATGCTCTGCGTCACCAATATTTTAAAATTGGCAATGCTGTGTTTCAAGCAACCGCTCAGTGCCATCCCTGCTCGCGTATGGAGGCTGCATTGGGCGAGGGTGGCTTGGTGGCGATGTTAGGTTTTGGAGGCTTGTGTGCCAAAATCATTGAATCTGGGGAGGTCGCGGTGGGCGATACGATAAGTCATATGCCCGCGTATGAGCCCGCCCAACTCCAGCTGTATTAAAGCTCAGTTTTTCGGTTTTCTTTAGTAATCTGTCGAGCAAAGAAAGCCCAAATTTCTGCCGGGCCATTGATTTCGACACTTGTTGTCCCCAGTATGCGCGGAGCCCGATAGTTGCTTTGAGGGATGACATGTCCGCCGTCGGCAATAGTATATAAAATCACTTCAGGATGGTCCCGGTCGCGCCAAGCATAGTATTTGGCAGATGTTGGGTCGCCCGCAATATTTGGAAAATTTTTGATTTCACTGGGACTCCCCGTAAAGCCAGCCAGATTAGCAAAGTATTCGGCGCTGGCAACGGCCGATTTGACCTGGCCTCGATTGCCAGCACCAAACAGCGTAACTTGGCCGCCGTAGTAGGGGTTAATGTGATCTTCACTACCATTCATAATCAAAACTGGTACTGCCTTGCCCAATTGCTGACAGGCGAGATTGTCTGCGGTAGGTAGATTGGCGCTGATCGCGGCAATGGCGGCGACTCGCTCAGGTTGTTCCAGGGCAAATCGGTAGGCGAGCTGAGCGCCATTGGAAAATCCAGCGATAAAGGTTTTATTGCTATCGCTCTGATATTGACGATGGAAGGTTTCAGCTAAGGCATTGATGAAACCGAGGTCGTCAATATGTTTCTCACGCGCTGAATAAGTTGCTGCTCCTC
>JBLHPB010000084.1:0-12560 GCA_047624025.1 Zhongshania sp. | reverse complement strand
CAGCGTGCGGATATCACTGTACAGCGCCTCAAGTTTGGGTCGGTGCTCTGGGCTGGTGGCGGCGATAAATAAACTGCCTGGCTGATTGTGGGCAGAATTAATGGCGCGAACAAAACCTTCGTCGATGGCCAAGCTCAAATCGCTGTGTTGTTTCTGACTGCTAAGATAGTCATCCAAGCCGTAGCCGTCCCCAGCACTAAATAATGTTTGCAGGGCGATAAGATTGGCAATAATCATTTCTTTGGAATACTGGCTGCGCCACCATTCCAGTAAATAGACTTGAGCTTGTTCGCTGTCGAGCCCCAAGGGTCTGGCGAGTTTGTCGCGCTCGATCAGCTCTACACCCGCCACCAGACTGTCTAAAAGATTCGCCATTGCTACCGTATCATCGGGGTATTCAGGGTTATCTTTGCCGGTGTGAGTAAAGTGACTGGTATAGTCCCCGTCATCCGACCGCCAGGCATTATAGAGCCCGCTGGCTACGCCCTGCAGATGCTGGCTCACGGCTGTAAGCATGTCGCAACGTCGGTGGTTAGTTTTATCCTGGTAGCGCTGGATTTGTCCTGCGCGGCTGTCAAATAGCAAATACTCCAGTGAAGACAGGCCCTGAACAACCACGCTGGCCTTATCAATTTGTTCGCGGTCAAGCGGGCTATCACTACGAAGTAAGCTTTCGACTTTGCGCGCAATAAGATTTTTCTTGTCTGGCCAGAATTGGATTTTCCACGCCTGATTATCTTCCAGTAGTGGGCCAAATTGCAGATGTTGTACTGCTGCCCAGCTCAATGCAGTGTGACGCCAAGCGTCACGTAATGTGTTGAACTCTTCTAAATTCTGCTCAGGGGCCGCGCAGAATTGACTGGCTGCGCGACTGAGTTGACTGCTGGATTCGGCAAACTGCTGGTAGCCGGGCACAATACTGCGAAGTGTGGTGTCTTGCAGCACGCGGTTGGCCGGTGCTGGGCTGCAGGCGCTTATTAGGCTAGTTGCCAATATCAGTAAAGTACCGCCGAGTGTGGCTTTGTATTGGAATCTAATGTTAATTTTGTTGGTCATTAAAGTGCCTTCAAAAAGCGCAATAAGCGTTTACGCTGTGCATGATGAATACGTTGGTAGCGAGCTTGGCTGGCGCTGGCTTCGCCGCCATGCCAGAGGATGGCTTCGTGGATACTGCGGGCGCGGCCATCGTGAAGCAAGCGAACATGGTCTGCATCAAGGCTGCGAATACCCAGCCCCCACAGCGGTGCGGTTCGCCATTCAGCGGCCGCGGCTGCGTCGCTGTCAGCATTATCACTGAGGCCTGGGCCCATATCGTGAAGCAATAGATCACTAAAAGGGAATATGGTTTCGGTATCTTGCAAAGTGTTAAGAGAATTTCTTGGGCCTCGGCTGCGTTGTGCGGCCTGATGGCAGTTGGCACAGCCCAGTTGAGTGAATATTGCATAGCCGTCATTCAAATCGATGCTGGGGTCGGTGCTAGGCACGGCCAAGTTGCCGATATAATCATCGACTGCATTGAGAAGCTTGTCGCTAATTTCTGGTTCTAATGATGGCGGCGTTTGAATGGATGCAATTGAGCTATTTTGCTCAGGATACAATGTTGAAGTAATACCGATATCTTGATTAAAGGCCAGAGCGATTTGTTGTTTCAAACTCGCTTGGCTGGCTTTCCAGCCAAACCGACCGGGGCGATGACGTTGTTGCTGAATGTCCCAGTGTAAAACAGCCCGCCCTGAGATACCGTCGCCATCGCGATCTTCTGGGTCACTTTTGTTGAGGATGTCGATGTCGTCAATACCATCTAGTAAACCCATGCCAATCAGCGCCGGGGCGAGGCGAGGGGAGGTGGCAATATCAGTAGTCGGTCCGTATTGGCCTTTTTCAATAGAGTAGCGGCGGTATTCAAGAGTGGCAGACTTGTCCTTAGGCGATTCTGCAATCTTATTCAGAGTCTGCCAGCTGATTTGCCCTTCTGCAAAGTGACCTAGGCTGGCGTGATCCTGAAGTTGATTTCCGTAGTGATGAGGCTCCGCCGAATTATCGATAAGACGCAGAATTAAGCCGGGTCCGTGTTCAGGCAATTGTCCCTGGCCATTTTCCCGGTGGCAGGCCACGCAGCGATTGGCATTGAACAGTGGCCCCAGACCGTCGCGGGCGCGAGTGCTGGCTCGGCCACTGACCCATGCCTGAGTAGCAAAGCTTTTACCTACCGCCCAATCAAGACGTTGCTCGTTGCTCAGTTGCGGTTGAGCTTGTTGTAATACTTTATCATCGCGTTGGGCAAGACTCATACTGCCACCGCTGTTGGTGCTGAGCGTTTCCGGGTGATCTTGGCAGCCTGCTATAAGCCCGAACAGAAGTAACATCGCCAGCCAGCAATGAGCACGGTCCATTTAATTTCCAGTGGCGCTTGGGTTTATGGCCAGGGATTTTGCCGCCGATTCTATTGCATTTGTTTGTGCTACAAGCGCCTTGAGAATATTGCCGAGAATTTCTTCGCCACGGCTATTGCCTTGGGCAATCATCATGTCGAACTTCATGGTATCTGTTTTGGCCTCGGCGCTGTCGGCTAGCACCTTGAGGGCGGTCATAGTTTTACTGAGTGCGGCGCGAGTTTTACTGTCAACGTCGGGCTGGGCTTTACGCACCAAATCACTTAATGATGGCCCGCTGAGCAGACTGCCATCCATACGACGATAGCGACCTAAATAGACATTTTCGATGCCAAGGCCGTCGTAGTAGTGCGACCAATGAGTGTTGTCGCTAAAGCAGTCGTGTTCATCTTCGGTGGAGTTCGCTTCGAGTGATACCTTTATGCGCTCGCCACCTAGTTCGCCCAGAGATAAGGAGCCAAGGCCATTGAACATTCGCGCGAGACCAACGCTGCTACTTTGGGCCAATAAGTCTGCGCGGTAGTTATTGGCAATACTGGGCGTCCATTGCGCAACCATGTACTTGAGGTCACTCACTAATAATTCTGTTGCTGCCAGTAGATAGGCCGCGCGACGATCACAATGACCATGAGTGCAGCCTGGCCCAATGAGGTAATCGGTATAGGGGCGCTCACCGGCGCCCAGTTCATGGCCGTGTAAGTCCTGCCCCCAGAGTAAAAACTCAATCGCGTGATAGCCGGTGGCCACATTGGCGGCTGAACCGCCAAGTTCATGGAGGCTGCGCAGTAATTCTGGGTTTATCGTCGATGCGTCTAGGGTTTGGCCGCCTAGATCGATAATGGGGTTGGCAATAATATTGAGGCTGGCGCCGATATTCCCCAGGGCGTAGAAATAATCATCGTCATTAACGTAATCGATCAGGCCCTCATCCAGCGGCCAGTTATTGAGCTGACCCTCCCAGGCATCTACTACAGGGTTGCCAAAGCGATAAGCTTCGCTTTGTTGGTAGGGGATGCGCGCGGTTATCCACGCTTGTTGCGCTGCGGTCAGACCTTCGGCGTCGGGCTTCTGAGTAAAGCTTTTGACGAAGGACTGTAATTGCAGGGCGCTGGTGTAAGCGTCACTAAAAACCTCATGAGCGATATCGGCGTAGTGTGCGACCACCGCCTGTTCGGCTGTTTTTGTAGGACTTACAGCGAAACTCGGCAGGGTCAAAACTGCACAGCTTAAGACCAAAATTTTGCGAAACAGCGAAAGCATTAATCATCTCCGTAAAACGGGTTTACAGCGGAAGCTGACCAGGTCGATATTCTAGCTGTTATTGATAATGATTCGCAATTAAAACTTGTGACAATGTCTTCTTTTTAAGGGAATCTGCTAAGTATCGGCGGTAATTCTGCGTGGCTCCCGTGCTAAGATTGAATTTTTATCTAGAGATCTTCCTTATGGCCCTGCAAGCACGTCGTTCAATTCTGTATATGCCCGGTTCCAATGCCCGGGCATTGGAAAAGGCCAAGACTTTGGATGCCGATGTGCTGATTCTGGATTTAGAGGATGCGGTCGCGCCGAGTCAAAAACAACTGGCCAGAGAGCAGGTGTTAGCGGCGGTGCTGGCTGGTGGTTATGGTCGCCGGCAATTAGTGGTCAGGGTGAATGCCTTTGATACTGAGTGGGGACGTAAAGATATAGAGGCGTTCGCCAATGCACCGGTGACCGCGCTGTGTTTGCCCAAGGTTGAATCTGTTGCAGAAATACACGCGGTGGTACAGGTTTTGCAGCAGGCTGGTGCGAGTGCGGATTTAAAGCTGTGGGCCATGGCAGAAACGCCCCGCGGCATTCTGGCAGTGAATGACATTGCAGGTGCCCACAAGCGTATGGATGCGATCGTGCTCGGTACCTCTGATTTAGCTAAAGACCTTCGTGTTCCCTATACGCCGCAGCGTTTGGGTCTACTGTATTGCCTTGGTCAGTGTGTGTTGGCGGCTAGGGCGAACGGGATTGATGTCTTTGACGGTGTGCATCTTGATCTAGAGGATGACGAGGGTTTACAAGCGGCCTGTGTTCAAGGCGTGGAACTGGGCTTTGACGGCAAGACCTTAATTCATCCTCGGCAAATCGCCATTACTAACCAATGTTTTTCAGCCTCTGCAGAGGACCTTGCCAGAGCTGAAAAAATTCGCGTGGCCTGGCAGCAGGCAGAAGCCGAAGGTAAAGGTGTCGTCCTAGTTGATGGTCGGCTGGTGGAAGCGCTGCACGTTGAAGAGGCCGTACGGCTATTGGCCATCGCTGAGCAAATTACCGCAAGTCTGGCCGAATAACCCTTCGTTACCCGGCTTTACGACCAGGTTCACCGCTTGGGTAGCGGTTGAGATGAATTAATTCCAAGAGACGTTCATCCAGCCAGCTGTCGAGCTGATAGTTTTTAACAAAGCCGCAGTGGCCGCCATAAAGTTTGGTTTCAACGGTGAGGTGCGGGCTGTTGGCTAGGCGGGAAAAATCCTCGGCAAGGATGATGGGATCATCCTGCGCAGCAATAATATGAGTGGGTGACGACAGGGTAAGTAGGGCATCTCCAGCAATGCTATAGGCGAGAAAGTATTCTTCGGCATTGCTGTACGGCGTGTGGTTGGGAATGAAGTAGTCATTCATGGCGCGCAGGGTTTTGAGCTTAAAAAGACTGTCTTGATAATCCAGCTCGGGATACAAACGGATTTTTTTGTGCAGTGACCGCTGCCATTTACGCACAAAATATTTCTCGTAAAGCCACCAGCCTTTTTCCAGTGCCTGCATAGTGTTGGCGGGGTCAACCACCGGACAAATCGCAATCGTGTGTTGAATATCTAAACCTGCCTCGGCGGCTTTGGCTGCAATACGCAAGGCGAAATTACCACCCAGTGAAAATCCAGCCAGAAACTGCCATTCATGGGGGTAGGTCTGGTGAATGGCGCGCACCGCACCAATAACTTCATCAAGCCGAGCAGAGTTGAACAGCTCACGATTTAAGTGATGGCTGTGGCCGTGATCGCGCAGGTTTAATCGAAAAACATCATAGCCGGCCTGAAATAACGCGCCGCCGGCAGACAGTAAATAGGTTGACTGTGAACTGCCCTCCCAGCCATGAATGAGGGTGACCAATCCTTTGCTACGAAGACTATGGGCAGCGTATTCGCCCATTAATTGCTGCCCTTCGCCACAATCGAGAACCACTGTTTTACTCGCTTTCAACATTGCCCGCGCTCGCGGATAGTTGCGCATTTTACGCAACCGAGTGGAGGCGAGTAGTGACTGTGCATGGGGGTTTTTAAGAAGCCCCTGTGGCGCAAAATCGGTCATGTTGTTCCCTGCTTGTTCATTGGCCTGTGAATAATTAGCTACACCAAAAGGAGGATGTTCTTGCGGGTATACCTGCTGTCATGATCACTTGTATTGACTTGGCCATGTTCATCACACCAATTATCGAGCGAGTATGACATGGCTGGGTTTGATGACCAATCTATGACCAGGTGATACCGAAATGGTTGTGGTACTAAATTCAATGGCATGCTGCCGATAAAAACTTTTGGAGAAAAATAATGGCAAATTCCCTCGCTGCGCAATCCGCCAGTCGTCTATCCGGGCAATATGTGGAACAGGGTGACAAAGCCGCCTGGTTAAGTTTATTTGCCGAGGATGCAGTGGTTCAAGACCCGGTAGGTAAATCTCCCTTGGACCCCAGTGGTGAAGGCCACAAGGGCAAGGCGGCCATTGCCGCATTTTGGGATACCATTATTGCCCCCGGCACTATTGAATTCACCATTGTTTCCTCGCACCCGGCTGGGGATGAATGTGCCAATGTAGTGAGTATGATTAATACCTTACCCGGCGACTTAAAGATGCGGGTGGATATGGTGGTGGTCTATGTTGCCAATGACAGTGGAAAAATCACATCCCTAAAGGCCTACTGGGATTTTGAAAAGGTTCAACAGCAGTTGGCGGGCTAGTCGCGTGGCTTGAGATATTGGTGCTGTTAATACACAAACTGGAGATAATGCAAATTTGATGATGCGGCGATTGTATATTGCTGCGCGGCGCCAAGTTTAATCATGATGCTGGCAAGTCAATGGATTTCTCTTTAAAGACTCTGTGGAAAAGTGATTGTTGCTCGCTTGTCGAGTGATACTTTGGCTATGTCAGAGACGTCACCGGTGGGTTGAATTGCGTGCACTCAGTGTTGATGCCGTTTATTGAGATAGCGACCAAAATAACTCTCCAAGAGTCACCATGGCTGTTGATTTACCTCCAGTTATTCCGCCGCAAGTATCATCGGCGGAACGCATAGAGCAGCAATCTATACACAAGCACTGATCGAGGTGAAAAAAGGCGAGTACAATCTACGCATCTTTGGTCACCAATATTTAACTGGTGAGCAGGTAGAGGCGGTAATGGCATCGGCCACAAGCCCTGCGCAGGCGTACCCAGTTTGCCTAGCGTACCCGGTGCGGATAGCCTGCCAATTAGTGTGGCTGTGAGCGTAAACCTTGCAGGTGCTCCTATTGAGGTGGCGCTGCCTTAATCGGCGCTAGGACTTTGGCCAATATTGGCCAAGGATATTAAGGCCGAGGGCGAAACACCTCGGCCTTTTTTGTTTGCACTGTTGGCATGATAATTAGCTGATGGGCAATTGTGCTGTGGCGCGGACACCGCCAAGTGTGGAGTCTGAGAATTGCAGCGTGCCACCATAGCTATTGAGTATGTCTTTGACTATGGCCAGACCCAATCCTTGTCCTTGCCCGTATTGGTCGCCGCGCATGCCACGATTCGTCAGTAGTTGGCGCTGTTCGACATTAATACCCAAGCCATCATCTTCAATATGAATTTCACACTGCCGGCCGCTTAATTCGGCGCTGATACGAATACTTCCCCGGCAGGCTTTACAGGCGTTGTCGAGCAGATTGCCAAAGAGCTCCAGCGCATCTTGTTCATCAATGGCGAGAGCAAGCGAGTTGAGCAATTGGTTGTCGTAGACAATGTGTTTGTCGCGATAGACCTTTTCAAGGGAATGTCTAAGCCGTTGGATAAGGCTGTGGAGATTGGTTTTACTGCCTAGTTGTTGCTGGCTGCTTATAACGGCACGTTTTAGCTGATAGTTGATGATATTGTCCATCCGCTCGACCTGTTCGGATAGTGCTTTTGGGCTGGGGTTGCCAGATTTCAGTACGGCCAGAGGCGTTTTAAGGCTGTGGGCCAGATCGGCCAGAGTGTTGCGATAGCGTTCCCGTTGTTTCTTTTCTTTGTCTAATAACTGATTGAGGTTGTGGGTGATGCCGCGTAGTTCTCGGGGGTAATCCGGGCGTAATTGTATGGTTTCGCCGTGCTCTAACCGTCGTAGGTCACGAGCCAAATCCCGCAATGGACGAAGGCCCCAGTAGAGGATGTAGGCAGTAACCAGCAGAGAGAAAATTAAGACAAGACCTAGCCAAAGCAGAAGTTGTCTACGGAAATTATTCTGCTCGTTTAGCAGCTGACTTTTGGGGGAGTAAAGTGAGAAGAGTAGGGGTAATTCGGCATCTTCCTCGGTTTCCCAAATCGCGTGATAGTGAAAACTGAAGTAAGGTAGCTTGGCAATATCGGCTTCACCAAACATTTCTCGCCCTGAGCGGGGCATGATCGTTGGAGTCGGCAGTGTTAGAGTATCGCTCGACACCGAGCGCCATAACGGCTCACCTTCACGGCTGCGAATTTCGGCGTATAAGCCGCTGCGGAACTGCCAAAATCGGGGTTCCTTCAGACGATCGCCCATTTCTATCTGGCCATCTTGCAATTCGATGGCGCCGAGCAGGCCAAAGAATTGCAAGCGCAGTTGTTCTTGCTGGGCACTGATCAAGCTGTTGGTATGAGCGCGGTCAATGGCAACACCAGTGAGCCCCAGTAATAACGGCATAAGAGTGAGGCTGGCAATGATCAGTCGGCGGGTGATGGAACTGGCGCGTTGCCTTGACATGATCAGTGTGCAGTTTCGCTCAGTTCAAATCGGTAGCCACGGCCCCGCAACGTGGAAATGGGTTTGAGGGTATTGTCTGGATCAATTTTTTTCCGCAAGCGAGCAATAAACACTTCGATAACATTGCTGTCACGATCAAAATCCTGATCATATAAATGTTCAGTTAAGTCTGTTTTGGATACCACTTGACCGCTGCGCATGGCTAAAAACTCAAGTGCATTATATTCAAACGCGGTTAAATCTAGGGGCTGTTTATTGAGCAGAGCGCGTTTGGCGCCGGTATCAATGGTGAGATAGCCAAACTGGACCTGTGGGCTGGCAAAGCCCGCCGAGCGCCGAATCAGCGCATTGGCTCTGGCCATGACCTCTTCAATTTGAAAGGGTTTAGCCACATAGTCGTCGGCGCCGGCCTCCAGTCCCTCGACTTTGTCTTGCCAACGATCCCGGGCGGTGAGGATCAATGCCGGAAACTTAATGCCCTCATCACGCCATTGTTTAATGACACTGATGCCATCAAGTTTAGGTAGACCTAAATCAACAATGGCCAGATCGTAGGGATTTTCTTGGCCGAGGAATAATCCCTCTTGACCGTCGCTGGCGATGTCACAGGCATAGCCTGCTTTCGTAAATTGCCGCTGTAATTGCTCTAGCAGTAATTTCTCGTCTTCAATAATCAGAATTCGCATGGACTGGCTCGCTTAATTATTGTCAATCAGGACGTTTTTTATCTTGCCGTCATCTTGCAAAATACGAACCCGATAGCCATTGCTGACTTTCTTGGCGCCCACCGCGCGGCCCTCATAGCGCCGCTCAGCGATGGAGATGGCCTCACCAGCGCTGAGTGTGTCGCGTATTTGGGAGCGATCGAGACGCTGCTCAAGCTGAGGCCGATCACTAATGCCAAATCGACCAGCAGTATTGCGCAAAGGGTCTGCGTTCACCGCAGCACTTACAATGCTGGCGCTGCAGAGCATGATTACCGCTAAAAATTCACTATTTCTCATGGCGCTCCCATGGATTTCCAAACTAACCCCGTGGCCGGACATTAACTTCAATTTCGATATGCTTACCGGGATTATAGGGTAAACGGGTGTGAAAAATCACACCCTGATAGCGATAACTTACATTGTAGCCGACTATCTCTTCGCGCCATTCTTCCCGGTTTTCAATTTCACAGCGGTCAACGGTTTGATAGTGCGTGCCGCTTCGGCTAATCGCAATGTCGGTGGCGACGGTTGCACCCAGCACAGCGCCAACGATGGTGCCGACACGCTTATTGCTTTTGTGGTGCCCCAGCTCATTGCCAAGCGCACCACCAAGTATGGCACCAAGAATCGGTGCGGCATTACTGCGATGCTGGCGAACTTCGGTTTCCTGCCGGCAGTGTTCGCTGGGAACCGTATAGCTAATTCGTTCGTAAACAGGGCTAATGTGAGTGACCCGAGCATAGCGAGTGCTTGAATAGCTATTATGACGATGATCAGCATAAGTCATTGCTGGACACGTTATTAAGATCAGAATTACAGAGTATTTCAACATGGCTTATACTCCATGGATGTTAGGTTCTTGTAGTGTATGGTCGCGAGCCTGAACTCGAGCTGAATCAACATTGATCGATGGTTATTAATCAAATAAATGTAAAAGGGGGATTTAATCGTGAAACTTTATACTTTCTCAGCTGCGCCCAATCCTCGGCGTGTGGCATTGTTTCTGAAATACAAAGGCCTTGTACTGGAAACTGAAGAAATAGACATGATGGCCAAGGCCCAGTTTTCCGAGGAGTTTCGCCAAGTAAATCCTAAATCAACCCTACCCACCTTACAGTTGGATGATGGCAGTGTGCTTACCGATACTATTGCCATTTGTGCTTATCTGGACAGTGAGCATCCAGAGAAAGCACTGTTTGGAAGTAATAATCTGGAACGTGCTCGGGTTATAGGTTTGTGTCACAGTATATTTTTGGAAGGTTTTCATGCTGTGGCCGAGGTCTTGCGAAATGGCAGCGAGGCATTTAAAGATCGGCCTCTACCCGGGCCGCTCAAAATGCCGCAAATCCCCCAGCTAATTGAGCGTGGCAACCTTCGTATAAGTGCTTTTTTTGAAGTCATGGATAAGGAGCTTGAAGGACGTGCCTACTTAGTGGGGAATGCCATGTCTCAGGCCGATATTGATCTTTATGTTATGCTTGGTTTTTGTGGCTGGATCAAGCACAAAATTCCCCCAGAGTGTCCGGTATTGCAGGCCTGGTTTGTCAGCATGAAAAGCCAGTTTGGTGAATAGGCAGTATCTCAGCCGCGGAGTTGTCACCGACTCCGCGGCTGACTCCTTGAAGCTTAGATACCTAGGAATACTTTGACGCGAGTATTAAATGCGGGTTGATAATGATGGCCGCAGTCACGGGTATGAACGTGTCGCACATAATAGTGTTCACGATTATCGTGATAATCATCATCAAGATCATTGCGATAATCGTCGTGCTTATGATGGTGTCGATTATAGTCATTACCGCCATGGTATGATTCGTAGCGCGCCTCAAAATGGCGGTCACTGCGGTCGTGGTCCGCGTAGCTATTTGTGCTAAGGGCCAGTCCGACAAGAATAAAAATAGTGTTGTAAATCTTCATGGCCAAACTCCTTGATTGCAAACACCTATAGGATGACACAATGAATCTGAACCACGGCTGAATCGCTACTAGATTTCGTCACAGTTTGGTATTGCTGTTTCAGCGAGAAATGCCAATAATAGCGGCACTATAAAAAGTAAGGGTTCAGAGCATGGTTATCAATCTCCCCAGCATTATCTTGCTACTCTCCCGTAGGAACAGATTGCCCTGCTTTGTTAGTCTCTGCCTGCTTTTTTCAAGTGGCGTGACTGTTGCTCAAAGTCAGTTTCAAAATAACAGTAAAGCCTCTTCTTACCTTGAACAGCGCGAACCCTGTCAGCACCAAGTTGCCAACAAGCAGGTGCTGTTTGGTGATACCCATGTGCATACCAAATTTTCCCTTGACGCGAGCACGCAAGGTACCCGTACATCACCGGCGGATGCCTATAAATTTGCTCGGGGTGCTGAAATTGGTGTGCAGCCTTGGGCTGCAGACGGCTCGCCAATGCGCACATTAAAATTAGCACGGCCTTTGGATTTTGCTGTTGTTACAGATCACGCCGAATTATTTGGTGAATTGGACATATGCCATACCCCAAATTTAGAGGGCTATGGCAGTTGGCAGTGTAAAGTACTGCGGAATTACCCGCGGGCGGCGTTCTTTTTGTTTAATACCCAGACCTCAAGAGGTAAACGTTTAGGTTTGTGCGGTGATGATGGCGAACTTTGTCGGCAGAATACCTTGCGGCCATGGCAGGAAACTCAACAAGCCGCGGAGCAGGCTTATGATCGCAGTGAAAATTGCCAATTTACCAGCTTTGTGGGTTATGAATGGACTGGCGCTTCGCCCAATCTTTCTAATTTGCATCGCAATATCATTTTCAAAAATGAGCAAGTTCCCAGTTTGCCGCTGAGCTTTGTTGACGCGCCCAGTGCTCAGCAATTGTGGGATGGACTGGATAAAGAATGTGTCAATGCCACTAGCGGCTGTGAAGTTTTAGTCATTCCCCATAATTCAAATTTAAGCGACGGCTATATGTTTAGCCTAAGTCGCGATGATGGCACGCCCATTACCGCAGAGGATGCTTCGCAGCGTGCTCGCCTTGAGCGCTTGGTGGAAATCATGCAGCACAAGGGCAGCTCTGAATGTTTCTATAACCCTTTAAAAAGTGCCGATGAATTATGTGGGTTTGAGCAATTACCCTATAGCAGCTTCCGCGGTAAATTTGTGCCCTTTTTACGTAAACAGACAAGCGCTCAGTCAGGGTTCGTTCGCGATGTCTTGGCCGATGGCTTGAAGCAGCAGCAGCGCCTGGGTGTAAATCCTTTTAAGCTAGGTTTTATTGCCAGTTCTGACACCCATATCTCCGCTGCTGGTGCAGTTAATGAACAAGATTTTCTTGGCCATGGTGGTGCTGGCGCGCCAACGGGAAGCGGATTGCCCCAGGGCTTGTCGGACGATTTGGAGTTTAATCCGGGCGGCCTAGCCGCGGTGTGGGCCGAAGAAAATTCTCGAGGGGCTATTTTTACTGCGATGCAGCGCCGGGAAACCTACGCCACCAGTGGCCCTAGAATTACGCTGCG
>JBLHPB010000083.1:0-12823 GCA_047624025.1 Zhongshania sp. | reverse complement strand
TTGGAAAAACGCAAATTCCCCTTAATTGTGATCGACCCGCGGGTGACCATGTTCGCCCAGTTTGCGGATATTCATTTGCCGATTACGCCCGGTACAGATTTAGTACTTTTGAATGCTTTTGCCCACGTTATTCTGGCGGAGGGCTTGCAAGATAAGGCTTATATTGAAAATCACTGCAATGGCTTTGATGAATTAAAGGCCACAGTAGCCAAATACGATCCCGTGATGGCCTCGCGAATCTGTGGCATTGATGCGGATATGATTAAACACGTCGCCCGTATTTACGCCAAAGCGCCCTCGGCGATGAGCATCTGGACTATGGGTATTAATCAAAGCACTCATGGCACCGACGGTGTCTGCGGTATCAATAATCTTAATTTGATTACTGGCAATATTGGTATTCCTGGCGGTACCAGCCTTTCTATTACCGGGCAGTGCAATGCCATGGGGACTCGCGAATGGTCTTCCTGCTCGGGGCTGCCCGGCTATCGTATGCTGGAGAAGCCAGAACACCGCGAGGAGGTTGCTAAATTTTGGGGGGTGGATGAAAGCTTCTTTCCCGCCAAACGTGGTTTGCAACAGACTGATATCTTTCCCGCTATCGAAGCTGGGGAGATTAAAGCCCTGTGGATTGTCGCGACTAACCCATTGACCTCCATGCCAAACCAGCCGCGAATTAAAAAGGCGCTGGAAAAACTCGAGTTTATGGTTGTTCAGGACGGTTATAAAGATTGTGAGACCGTCAATTTTGCCCATGTATTTTTCCCCGCGGCAGTGTGGGGCGAGAAAGAAGGGGTGCTCACTAATACTGAGCGCCGAGTCAATCTGGTCCGCAAATTTGTTGAGCCACCGGGCAATGCCAAAGCCGACCACTGGATCTTCAATGAGCTGGCCAAGCGTTTTGAGCGCGGCCGGGCAATGACCTTCCCGGATAATACCTCAGATATCTTTGATGAAATGAAACAGTTGTCCAAGGGGGCAAAGCGCAATCTTGATATCTCTGGTATGAGTCACGATCTCATTGAAAGTCAGCGTGGTATCCAGTGGCCAATGCGCGAGGGCGACAACATTGGTAATCCGCGTCTATATAGCGATGGGGTATTTCCCTCGCCAAATGGCAAGGCCAATTTATTGGCCATGGATTATATCGAAGACAATGAGGTGCCTACTGACAGTTACCCGTTCTGGCTAAACAGTGGTCGGGTCATTGAGCATTTTCACACTCGTACTAAGACCGGCAAAATCGGCAATCTCAATAAATTTAGCCCCACAGCGTATATGGAAATGAATCCGGATTCGGCCCGCGAGCAGGGCGTGAAACATCAGAGCTATGTGCGTCTGGTGTCAAAGCGCGGTGATGCGGTGGTGATGGTACAGCTCACTCAGCGGGTGCCACATAATATGGTGTTCATCCCCATGCACTATCACGACTGCGTTAACCGTCTGTCATTGGGCTTACTGGATCCCTATTCCCGTCAACCGGCGTTTAAACAGTGCGCAGTGCGGATTGAACAGGTAGATCAGAAGGAGGCGGGGCGTCTAAATGTAGAGCGCCGTGCCTATTAAGGCAGCGACTGGCTGCCCAGTTTGCGGATATGTACTGTGGAATTTTGGTGTATCGATCGGCGTTTGAATCTGTTATTTAGACGTTCGACAAAGGGTCTTAAAATATGTGGAAAGTAAGAGACGATGAACCGGCTTATGCCTTTCTTAAAGAACCGACAGCGCCCGAGGTAAATTATTACGAAGCCCCCATCGATTTGATCGCCCGAACCGGTGGCGCATTTGAGGCGGGACGGGAAATGTTTATTAATGAAGAGCCGGGTGTGGGAATAAACCCCAACCGCAATAAGCAGCATGCTTTTCATTTTACTGCCGACAATTGTATTGGTTGCCATGCCTGCGAGGCAGCCTGTAGTGAAAAGAATGATAATCCGGCTCACATCAGTTTTCGCTCAGTTGGCTATGTCGAGGGTGGTACCTACCCTGACTTTAAACGCATGAATATTTCCATGGCCTGTAACCACTGTGATGATCCGGTGTGCTTAAAGGGCTGCCCCACTGGCGCTTACACTAAACACGTTGAATACGGCGCTGTTTTACAAGACCCGGAAACCTGTTTTGGCTGCGGTTACTGTACTTGGGTATGTCCCTACAATGCACCGCAGCTTGATCCAATTAAAGGTCAGGTGTCTAAGTGCAATATGTGCGTGGATCGTCTGGAAGTGAATCTCAAACCGGCCTGTGTGTCGGCCTGTCTTGGCAATGCCTTGAATTTTGGGGTGGTGGATGATCTCCCCGACAATCGTGAGCAGGGTAAAACCAGTATTCCAGGTTTTCCCGATCCTGAAATTACGCACCCCAATATACGTTTTCAGCAAATTAAGAATATGCCTGACGAGGTCACTCGTACCGACGGCATGTCAGTGAAATACCACAAAGGTGAAGACGGTCAGTATCGCCCCGTGGTCGATCAGAAAAAGGGTATTGAGAAAAAATGGAGCTTGGGCAAGCTTAGCTCACGAGAAAATCCCTTGGTGATTTTTACCTTGGTGAGTCAGACCTCGCTGGGTGCATTTTTGCTGAGCTTCCTTGGCGCACAACTGGGTATTGAAAGCCTTGTCGAGTTTCGTGATTCGCTGATGTATATCCCCTTCATGGCTCTCACTGTGGCTTTTGCCGGTTTGGGTATGCTGATGTCGGCAACCCACTTGGGCAAGCCTTGGCGCTTCTACCGTGGCTTCAATAATTTACGCCACTCGCCGGTTTGTCGTGAAGGCCTGGGGATGTTGCTATACATGGTCTTTGCAGGCTTGCATTTGCTAGCGATGTTGCCCGAAAACAGCGTGTTTATCAGTTTAATGGGGGAGTGGGGACAGTACCGCGGCATTGCGACATCTATGGGATATTTAGCCCTCGTGGCAGGGGCAATCGGTCTTTACTATATGTATCGCTGCTACCGTATCCCAGCGCGGCCATTCTGGAATCACTGGCAGTCGGGCAGCGCCTTTTTTGGCACGGCATTGATCTTGGGTGGTGTGCTGTTGGGTGCATTTGCCGTACCGACGTTGATATTGTTGGCTGGCGCTGCCGAGGCGATCTTGCATCTCGCGCTGGTGGTGGTCTGCGTGGGTAGTGTGATTGAGGGTATAGGTTTACTGGCCCATGCTCGCGCCATGAACAAGGCGAATAATGAGGGCAGCGTTTCTCACTATATTCAAAGTACTTTGTTCGGTAAAAGCTATTACCTGCGCAATACTTTATTGGCCAGCAATATTGGCTTGGCATTACTGCTGCTAAATATTGATTTGGGTGTTTACAGTCTGACTGCCGCTGCTCTGCTGTGTATGTCTACCCTAGCCACTGCCTTGATTGGTCGCTGCTTGTTCTATGTGCTGGTGATTCCCACCACCATGCCAGGTGCTTTTTTCTGGAAGAACAAAGATTTTGAAGATCACGCTAGGGATATCGGCTTGGCCAATATGCCCCAGGTCGGGGTGGTTGCCCATGCCCATTAATTGACGGGAAAACTCTCAAGGTGGCGGTATGTGATCAGCATGCCGCCATTTTTTTGCGCTGACTTTAGTGAGGAATTGGCTGTTACCCTTAAGCTCGACCTATTGATAAGGCTAATATCATACTTAATTCAGCCAGCGAACGTCCGCTCTCTTCACGCATGGTATTAAAGGCTTGCTGTACTGCCCGTAAGTCTTTCTGTGAAGTCGGCTGGGTTTTATCAATAATAGCCTCTGCACGCAGCGCGGTGCAGACATCACGACTGAGGATGAAAGTGTCCTTGCCCATAAAACGCAGGAAATACTGCCCTGAATTCCCGCCCAGACGACTACCGTGCTTTTTCAGGTAGGCCCATAAGCCAATAATATCCTCTGCTGGCCAGTCAGCAATAAAGCGACCAATGCCGTCATGAGAGCGCTGTAGATCGAGAATAAGCAGGGCATTGCCTTGCACGGATTTTACTTTGGTTAAATTGCGCACGATACGTGCATCGCTAGCCATGGTTTCAATTTGTTCCGGGGAGCGTGAAGCCACCCATATCGGCAGAAAACCGTTGAACACAGTTTCAAATCCCTGCCATTTGGCGCCAATAACTCGCCACACAAAGCCAGCCCGAAAGACACAGGCGGCCATTTCGGCAAGATAGCGGTCATCAGTAATGGCCGCTAATTTCTGCGGGCTTGGCGGACTTGGGAGCTTATCTTCAAGCGCGGCGATAGAGCCATGCTGAGCAATGGCGCGTTCTAAATAGCGCGTATACAGAGTGTTCATAAAATACCTAAGCCGCTGGTTTGCTGGTGCTGTTCGATATTCTAGCCTATGGTGGATCATAATAAGAGTAGCTGCCGGTTTTAAGCTACTACAGACGGATGATAGGGCCATAACACTGATCCGGTTATGATTGATCAATATAAAAGGTCGGTGGTAAAAGGTGGCGCTTTTTCCATATAGCGTCAGCGGCTAAAGCTGCTCCAGTGGTATCTACGAATACGCAAAGCGGGAATGAATTTAATGTCAGAGTCAAAATGGGATCACAGCGTTGATGTACTGGTTGTCGGCAGCGGCAATGGGGCTTTTACGGCAGCTTTAAGTTGCTATGAAATGGGGCTGAAAGATGTGCTCATGGTTGAAAAATCTGCCGAAATTGGCGGCACCAGTGCGACCTCCGGTGGTGGCGTGTGGATTCCCAATAATCGCTATGCTAAGGCAGCGGGCGCCGTTGACAGCTTTGCCGATGCTAAGTCTTATTTACTGAGCACTACACCAGAAGGTGCGGTTGATGAAGAGATGGTTGATACCTATCTCACTAACGGCCCGAAAATGATTGATTTCCTGCATGAGCACAGTGATGTGCGTTATGAGACCTTGGCGCACTACCCTGATTATTACACCAATATTGAGGGTTCGCGCACCGGTCACCGTTCCATGGAACCAGAGCGCTTTGATTCCTCTTTGCTTGGCGATGATGTTAAACGCCTGCGCCCCAGCCATCATATGATGAGGATGTTTGGCTGTATTTATTTCACTCAGGTTGAGGCCGCCCTACTCACATTGCAGGGGCCGGGTTGGATTAAACTAACCTTGAAACTGGTGGCACAGTTGGCCTTGGATTTTGCTTGGTGGTTGCGCGGTAATGGTAATAGTCGGCAGGTGTGTACCGGTGCGGCGGGGGTGGCGAGATTGTGGTATTCGGCAAAGCAGCGCAATATTCCGCTGTGGGCCAGCTCACCAATGACCAAATTAATTGAAGAAGAAGGCAAGGTTGTCGGCGCGGTGATTCAACGCGACGGCAAGACCCTGCGGGTCCAAGCGCGTAAGGGTGTGATTCTGGCGGCTGGTGGCTTTGAACGAAATCAAGCTATGCGTGAGCAGTATTTACCAGCGCCTACCAGCACGGACTGGAGTGGTGGTGTAGAAGGTAATACTGGTGATGCAATTCAGGAAGGGCTGCGTTTGGGCGCGGCAACGCGCCTGATGGACGGAGCCTGGTGGTGTACCACCGTGTCAGTACCGGGAGAACCCGCACCACGTTTAAGTATCATGGAAAAGTCCTTTCCTGGTTCGTGTATTGTTAATTTGCGTGGCGAGCGCTTCGCGAATGAATCGCAAAACTATATGGCTTTTCAAAAAGACTTGTATAAGCAGCATAGTGAAGCCGCCCCTTGTTCACCCATGTATCAAATATTTGATGCTCGTTTTCGTCGGGATTATATCGTTGGCCCCCTGATGACGGCTTCTTTAAAACCGGATTGGACTATTCCCAAAGAATGGTTTGATAGCAAATTAGTCGGCAAGGCTAAGAGTGTTCGCGAGCTGGCCGAGCAGTTGGGTATTGATGCGGAAAATCTGGAGAAAACTGTTGCCAAGATGAACGGCTTTGCCAAAACGGGTAAGGACGAGGATTTTCAGCGCGGTGATTCAGCCTATGATCGTTACTACGGCGATCCACGCTTTGAACCCAACCCTTGCCTAGGGGCCATTGATGAGGCGCCATTTTACGCAATGCGTCTGGAGGCCGGAGACTTTGGCACCCAGGGTGGCTTGGCTACCAACCCCAATGCCCAAGTGTTAAAGTCTGATGGCGCGGTTATCTCTGGTCTTTACGCAATAGGTAATTGCAGTGCTGCAGTACTGCCAAGCTATCCTGGTCCAGGCTCGACGTTGGGGCCAGCAATGACCTTTGCTTATCAAGCTGCGAAACATCTCAGCGATTTTAAAGATTAAGAATAATCCCCGGTCTAACCGGGGATTATTCTCCGCCTTTCTGCTGAAAATCGAATTCAATTCCCTGTCAGTAAGATCAGCTGTCAAGTGTCGATATTTAATTAATCTAAGTGGTTTGTCTACAAGCGAGCAATTAAGAAAAATTCATTGATTATTTAATGAGTGGTTTGCAATATTTTAGCCCACTAAGTCGCTGTGAAAAGTGAAGGCATCGCCGCACTTGCGCGGACTTATATTTTTTCCGCAATGGCATAGTTAGCGGTTTACTACAGCTAATGTCAGAATAGCGTCGTTATCCACGGAGATGTTTATGTCTGAGTATGGGGTTTATGTGTTTTTAGCGCTGTTGATTATTCTAGTGCTGGCGATAATTGCGGGTCGATTGCTTTGGCGTCTACGGCTGCAAAATCGACAACAACGGTCTGAAACGGTTGAAATTCAAGAAAACCAGCAAGTACAAAGCCTTGAGGCGAGACAGGGGATTAGAGTTTTGTCGCGCAGTTACTTGGCCGGTCAGTTGGGCGGCAGTGAATTTGTACTGCGGGTAGCGGTTCTGGCCGAAACAGCTAAATTAGAACAAGAGGGTGCTGAGGACAAAGCGCTGTTTGTCGGTTTGGCCTTATCCATGGCGCATATTCCCACCCACCATGACTGGCAGGCATTAGGTCGTGAGGATAAGGCAAAATACACCACTGAAATGGCGTTGTTTGAAGGTAGTTATCGGGAGCAGTTGCAATTGGCGGCTCAGCGTCTGGCAAGCTAAACCCCAGCGCAGGACTTATTTTGGGTTTTGTTTTTGTACCAGGCTGTTAAAGCCGTCAATCATGGATTGTTGAAAGCGCAGTTGCGCCTCAAGCTGGTCTGGCTGTAGGGGGTCGACACCGAATATAGAGTGGTGCAACGGCGCTAAGGTGACATAGCCTAAAATCATGCAATGAAAGGCCATGGCCGTGGGGATATTAATCCAATCTTTGTCTGGGTTGCTGGCGGGGTCACTGATGTTGGAGAAGAACTTGCGATACCAGCGGTCACTGAGTAAGTCCAAGGTTTCATCCCGAGCCAGCGTGGCGTGCTGAACGATACGTGCGGTATTGGGTTTGCTGGCCAGCAAAGACATGACTTGATAGATCTGCAGTCGGGTATCGGCAAAATCGGCGCTCGCTGCCATTCCCCTAGTCGCCTCGGCCAGAGGGGCGAACAGGCGTTGGCAAACCTGCTCATAGATCGCCAATTTGTTGCTAAAATGTTTGTAAATTCCAGGGCTACTGATGCCAACGCGTGCAGCAATTTCACTCACTGAAGTGGCAGCAAAGCCTTGTTGGGCGAAAAGATCTTCGGCGATATCGAGTATTTTTCCCTTGGTGTTGCGGCGGGCTGCCATTACTGTTTCCTTATTCCCGGTTGTCACTACGTTGTATTTAGCTTGCTAGTATACAGTCTATGGCTGATTTAGTAGCCATATCAGTACAGTGCCACTACATATACTTGCTGACAATAAGAATAATGCTTGCCAGCGAAAGCGCCGACTGAGTGATTCGGACTCGGATGTGGCGATGATAAATGGCTGGTGGCGGCTAGGTGAATAATTGATGGTGTGCACGGTCTGTAAGCTTGGCTGTTTATGATAGCGGCGCTCGGATTTACGACGGGCTTCACTGCGAGCTAGCTGGCATTCTTCTAAGTCAATTTTGCCATCGTTATTGCGGTCAATACTTCGCCATTGGCTGTTTTTGCCCGAGGATTGGTAGCGCTCAATCTTGTAGCGATACCATAAGCAAGGTGTTTGGCTTAGTGGGCTGAGCAAGGGTTCCTCAGTTCCGAGCTGAGTGAAGCCCATTAATTCGACATAACCTTGATGTGCCGATCGAATTTTGGACATGGGTGCGTCTTCAATAATTCGTGCGGCTATCAAGCGTTTAATACTGAGGTAGGCACAAATCAAGGCTATGGCGCTGGATATGTCGAGGCCGAGGTAGTTTTGAACCATCTTCCCAGCCTTAATTAAATAGAGATTTTACATCGACGTCGCGGAGTTCTGCTTCAGCGAACTTAAGCAAGGTGAATGCCTTAAAGCGAAACCAGCGCGCAATAATGACATCCGAAAATTGCTCGATGCGAACACTATTGTTGTTAACTGCTTCATTTCCAACCGCGCGAGGTGTGAGCCAAGGCAGAAATGTTGGCCGATACCAAAGGAGCGCAGCTGATGACCGAGTTTGGGCTGGCGCTCGCCACGGTGAATATCAAACTGTATGGAATCTTCGCCAAATACGGATTCATCGTGATTGGCAGCGGGGTAGTGCAGCATCACTTTATCGCCAGCGAACAATTGTTGGCCAGCCAGTTCCACGTCTTCAACTACGGTGCGGCGCATCTGGATAAACGGGGTGTTGTAGCGCAATATTTCATCAATGGCCATGGCGATTTTATTGGGATTGTCCACCAGATACTGGAGTTGATCTGGGTGTTCCATCAATAAGCGCATGCCGTGAGCGATGACGAGGCGGGTCCATATTGATAATGAGGTGGTTGTGGATATGATCGACCACGTCTTGGAGGAATTCCATCGGGTAGGCGGTTCGCATTGCCGAGGGAAACAACTCGGGATGTCTGCAAACAAAATCCATTTCCTGCACACCAAGGATCGTCCAGTAGGGAGCACCGGTGAGGGGATCGTCGAATTTAAGTACCGGTCCCTGTTGGCGAAGATCCTTTAATGTCTGCTAGGGCATGCCCTGGGCATAGGTGTCTGGGTCCAATAAATGGGCAAATGGGCAAGAAGATATTTTACAACCTCAGGGTGTGCTATTGGCTTCGATGAGAATGACGCCGCTGGCCTCGATCTCAATTGCGTGTCCAGCTCGGTACTGGTAGCCCCATATTCTCCAAAAAAACCGGGTTGAATAATTTGCTTTTATAGCGATCACCGTAATCACAGAGGATGGTCACAATAGTGTGTCCAGGTCCCAATTGACGGGCCAACTTTACCGCACCGGCAATATTGATGGCCGATGAACCACCCAAACACAGGCCTTCGTGGCGAAGTAGATCGAAAATAAAGGGCAGTGCTTCAGCGTCACTGATTTCAAAGGCCTGATCCACGCTTGCTAAGCGTAAGTTGTCGGTGAGTAGGCTAATACCAATACCTTCAGTGATGGAGCGGCCTTTACTGCTTAACTCACCATTGGTGAAGTAGTTATACATTGCTGAACCCTGCGGGTCTGCCAGGCCTATGCTGATGTTGGGTTTGTGCGCTTTGAGCGCGCGACTGACGCCTGCTAAAGTACCACCGGTACCTACCGCACAAATAAACCCGTCGATCTCGCCCTTGGTTTGCTGCCAAATTTCCTGTCCGGTGGTGCGCTCATGGATGTCGGTATTGGCAGTATTGTCAAATTGACGCGCCCAGATTGCGCCATTTTCTTCTGTTTCCTTGAGTTCTTCTGCCAGTCGACGGGCAGTATGGATATAGTGGTTGGGGTCGCTGTAGTTGGTGGCAGGCACCAAACGTAAATCGGCGCCATAGAGATCCAGTAATTCAATTTTTTCTCGGCTCTGGCTATAAGGCATTACCACCACGCTGCGGTAACCCAGGGCATTGGCGATCAGCGTGAGGCCAATGCCGGTGTTACCCGCGGTACCTTCTACGATGGTGCCGCCCGGGCGCAGAATGCCACGCTGTTCGGCATCACGAATAATACCTAACGCGGTGCGGTCTTTTACTGAGCCGCCGGGATTGAGGAATTCTGCCTTGCCAAGAATGGTACAGCCAGTGAGCTCGGATACCTGCTTAAGGTGGATTAGCGGGGTATTGCCAATCAGGTCGGGCATTGATTTATAATTGGTCAAGGGCATGGTTAACTCCGAATTACATAGGCCTAATGGTATAGGCGGGAAGCGGTAGCGGCAATGCTATTTTGACTTCAGTTTCAGGCACTTGCCTTATTATGGGTGAATTGAAGCAAGGCAAAGTGGCAATCCTTATAATTATTACTGCGAGTCACTTCTTGCTGGGTTAATCTGGGTTTAATAGGCAATATGTGAGTATTGCGATCGACGTACTTAAATCCTATTGCGTGAGCCTTAGTGGCTTGGTCAGGCGGGTGAACCGCCAAATCTCGGCAGTCCAGTCGCGCCAGTGTTACTATTGCTGCGAATTTCGCTACAGTTTGTTTTGTCGCTGCTATTCCATGCTCTAGCAGAGAAAATAAATTGACCTTGATCTAGTCGTGAAATTGCGACGTACACAAAGTAACAGAGGTTAGAGAATGGCAGATATTGCCGTCGAAAAAGTTCGCAATGGTCCTTTTTGGGCCGATTGTATGGACAGTATTGTCCGTGAAAGGGATCAAAACGCTTTCATGGTGTTGTTTGACCATTTTTCGCCACGAGTAAATGCTTATTTACTTGGCCAAGGCGCGGACTCGGCGATGGCCGAAGACTTGACACAGGAAGCTCTTTTGGCGCTGTGGAACAAAGCTCACCTCTATAACCGGGATAAAGCTGCAGTCAGCACTTGGTTATTTAGGGTGGCAAGAAATCTATGGATTGATCGTTTACGTAAGCAGCGTGGTGTTGCCTACGAGACTGAAGAGTTTTTGGAGGATACCGCCGATGCCGAGGTTGCTTTAAATGCTGACGGTGATCGACTGAAGGCGGTCTTGGACACACTGCCGGGAAATCAGGCGCAGGTGGTTTACAAATCTTATTACGAAGGTAAAAGCCACAGCGAAATCGCCGAGGAAACAGGCATGCCGCTGGGAAGTGTGAAATCGAGTTTACGACTGGCGATAAAAGCATTTCGTCAGCATTTTGGAGAACAGACGCAATGAGCCGAATAGAACACCACCCCGATGAAGCAACCATAACCAGTTATGCGGCAGGCTCTCTACCAGCAGCATTGGCATTGGTGGTTGGCTGTCATTTGCAGTATTGCCCAGAATGTCGCAATAGCTTGGCGGTGGGAGAAGTGCTTGGTGGCAGCTTAATGGCAGGGCTAGCACCACAGTCCCTAAGCACTAGTGCCCGTCAGAATATGTTGGATCGACTGAGTAAGCAGCCTGGATTTAGCCTGGCTGCAGAACAAAATACTGATCGGCCTAATCAGGCGGAGGAGCCATCTAGGCAGCTTCCGCGCTTGCTACACCGTTATTTTGATCAGGACAAGCTCAAAGATCTACCCTGGAAGCGGACTTTGGCGCCGGGATTGAGAGAGGTTGTGGTGGATTGCGGCGAAGGGAACGTGCGTTTATTGCGTATTGCTGCTGGTCGTAAAATGCCGGTTCACAGTCATCAGGGCAATGAGTTAACCTTAATCTTGAGTGGCGGCTACAGTGATGCACTAGGTCAGTTTAATGCTGGAGACGTTGCCGACCTTGATGGCAGTGTTGAGCATCAGCCGGTGGCCGATGCCGATGAAGACTGTATTTGCTTGGCAGGGATGGATGCGCCACTAGTGTTTAAAGGCTGGATGGCCCGGTTGATACAGCCTTTAGTCGGATTTTAAAATAAAAAAGGCAGCCGAGGCTGCCTTTTTTATTTATAAGTTTAGTGCTTTCTTAGTATTCGTAAATCACGTCCACGCCGAAACTGCGCGGGTCGCCCCAAATCACACTGCGGTCGCTGTGGGGAAGGTTATCAATAGCGGTAATTTCAAACTCCTCATCCGCCAAGTTTTTACCCCATAGACCAATATACAAATTGCCCTTATCAGCTTTGTCACCAATCGGTATTTGACTCAGACTAATCCGGCCGTTTAATAGACTGTAGCTGCCGATAAAGGTATTTTTTGCATTGTGGGCTCGCGAGCCACCATTGCGGTCATCCATAAAGTTATAGCTGAGGTTTACCGCCAACTGGCCCCAATCCATGTCCGCAATTGTCCAGTCCGCGGCGAAGGTATAGGAGTTCTTGGGGGCTGAATAAAACACAAAGCTGTCGGATAAATCGTTGCCAAACTCGTCCTCGGCCTTGGTGATTTCGGCATCCAAGTAAGCGTAGTTGAGCATTAACAATAGATGTTCGGTGGCCATAAAGGTGATGTCGGTTTCAAAGCCCTGCATTTGGGCTTCGCCGGCATTGGTCACCTTGGTGTCGGCAACAGTACCTGCCAGAATAAAGTTAAGTTGCATTTCGGTGTATTTGCTGGCGAACACATTGGCGTTGATTCGCAGGCGGCGGTCCATCAATTCACTCTTGATTCCGAATTCCACCGAGGCGACGAACTCTTCGTCAAAACCGTCAGCAAAGCCAAATCCATAGACATTGCCGTCGGGGGCTTCCTCAGCGGTATCATCACCACGGCCAGGCGTACCTGCGGGTTCGCCGGTACTGCCGCGCTGGGGGTCGCGGGTATTGAAACCACCGGATTTATAGGCCTGAACAAATTTCCCGTAAATATTGATGTCGTCAGTTAAATCAAATTCAGTAATAAAGCTAAAAGAGGTGTCGTCAAAATCTTTCTTGCCATAGATATCCTGAAAGGAGCGATCCCCGGGTATCTTGAAGCCGGCCTGTGTGAATGCGGGCGCAAAGGGACCGGCATCTTCCATGTCAACGACGGTGTCGTAACTGCGAATTTCAA
>JBLHPB010000082.1:0-12853 GCA_047624025.1 Zhongshania sp. | reverse complement strand
CTAAACCACAACTGGAAGTTGGGTACATCGTGTTTATGTCGGCACTTCAATAAATTTTAATCAGGGCAAAGGCATCAAATATAAGGTGGGGAAATGGATGCCCACCTTATAAAACTTTATTTTAATTATATGTTTCTACGCGCGCCAATCGAAAAATGCTAGGGCTGAAGTGTGCCATTAAAGCCGTGCCCTTAACCAAATGCTGGGCCTGTAGAATTACTTTTTTTCTGAATGACCGCATTCGGGAATGTGACTTTTAATTTCGATGGCGCTGAATGGCTGCTAAAGGTGTGAATTCAACCAGTCGATACAGGTGTGGCGTTAGAGCATGGGCGGCCAAATCTAACATTGCTGGTCTAGCGACGATTACGTCCTCTGTCGGATCTATTCGAGTGATTTACTAGGGATGGTCGGATTGCTCTAATGTTCAAGCTTTCATAGGACAAGGTTAAGGTCCTGAAAGTCTCATTCTCTAAGCGCGGCGGCGAATTTCTTATTCTCGTTGATACGGTCAATATTGCATAATTCTCAATTGGGACTAAATTCACCAGTATGTTATTGTTTTTGATGACTTCGCGACGAGTTATTCATATAGTAAATGTTGCCATTTTATTGATTTATGGCTTAAAAGCTGTGAGAATTCTACCCCGTCGAAGCTGGTAAGCTATAGCTCGGCCATGCAGAAGATTTCCCAAATATTAGGGTAGTCGATGGCTCAAAAGGCCGACGATTTTCCCAGCCGGGCCAGGTGATGACCGTCACTAACAGGCTGATTGCAAACACATGGAGCTGATCGCTCTGCTGTGAGCCTTTATACACGGAATCCATAAGCACTCGCTTCCTGGTCTGGACAGCCCAATGTAATAGCCAAGGACTGTTTATGTATCAAGACCCTGAATTGCGTGAAGACCTCGATCCACAAGAAACCCAAGAGTGGCTAGAAGCCCTTGATGGTGTTTTAAAAAATGGTGGTCGCGCGCGCACTGCCTTCTTGATGAAGCGGCTCGCCCGACACGCGGCCCGCTCTGGCACCGAATTGCCCTCAGCAATTACTACCTCTTTTCGCAATACCATTGATCCCAGTGATGAGCGTCATATGCCCGGCGACTTATTTATGGAGCGTAAAATTCGCTCTATGATTCGTTGGAATGCCCTGGCCATGGTGATGCGCTGTAATAACAATAGCGAGGGGCTGGGTGGTCATATTTCCAGTTTCTCGTCTTCGGCAACACTCTATGATGTTGGCTTTAATTACTTCTTTCGCGGCGGTGAAAAAGCTGACTTAATTTATTATCAGGGTCACAGCTCACCGGGTATGTATGCGCGTTCATATCTGGAAGGCCGCATTGATGAAGATCAGTTGGATAATTTTCGCCGCGAAGTTGATGGCAATGGTCTGTCTTCTTATCCACACCCTTGGTTGATGCCCGATTACTGGCAGTTCCCTACCGTAAGTATGGGGTTGGGGCCGATTCAGGCAATTTATCAAGCCCATGTTATGAAGTACCAGCAAAGCCGCGGCTTGGTCGATCACGGTGATCGTAAAGTGTGGTGCTTTATGGGTGACGGCGAGAGTGATGAGCCGGAGTCTCTGGGTTCTATCGCGCTGGCTGGGCGTGAATGCTTGGATAATCTGGTGTTTGTGGTGAACTGCAATTTGCAGCGTCTGGATGGGCCGGTGCGTGGCAATGGCAAGATCATTCAGGAATTAGAAGGCGTGTTCCGTGGTGCTGGCTGGAATGTGGTTAAGGTCATTTGGGGCCGTCATTGGGATAAGTTATTAGAAAAAGACAAAACCGGTTTACTGCGTCGCCGCATGAATGAAGTGGTCGACGGCGAGCTACAGAACTACAAAGCCAATGGCGGCGCCTACACGCGTGAGCATTTCTTTGGCAAATACCCCGAGTTGCTGGAATTGGTCAAAGACCTTTCTGACGACGATATTATGTATCTTAATCGCGGCGGTCACGATCCTTATAAGGTTTACGCGGCTTATGCCAATGCCATGGAAACCAAAGGTCGGCCTACGGTCGTGCTGGCCATGACAGTCAAGGGTTATGGTTTGGGTGAGGGCGGTGAGGCTCAGAATGAAGCCCACTCAGTTAAGAAGTTAGATTTGGATGAATTGAAGAAATTCCGCGATCGCTTTGGTGTACCCATCAGTGACGAGGATTTGGAATCTGTTCCTTATTACCGGCCCGCGTCAGACAGTCCAGAAATGGTCTATATGCGCAAGCGGCGCGAGAAGCTTGGTGGGTTTTTACCAGCCCGTCAGGCGGATTTTAGCGCTCTGGAAATTCCCGGTCTCGATAGCTTCAGTGCCCAGTTAAAATCCACCGGCAAGCGCGAAATATCATCGACCATGGCCTTTGTGCGTATGTTGTCGTCACTGGTTAAGGACAAGGAAATTGGCAGTCGCATTGTGCCTATTGTGCCGGATGAGGCACGCACCTTTGGTATGGAGGGCATGTTCCGACAGTTGGGTATTTACTCTTCACAGGGGCAACGCTATATCCCTCACGATTCCGATCAGGTCATGTTTTACAAAGAAGACAAGCAAGGCCAGATTTTGGAAGAGGGTATCACCGAAGCCGGGGCGTTTTCCGCTTGGCTGGCCGCGGCGACCTCCTATAGCAATCATCATTACCCGATGATTCCCTTTTATATCTTCTACTCCATGTTTGGCTTTCAGCGCATTATGGATTTGGCTTGGGCAGCAGGTGATTCCCAAGCACGCGGTTTCCTGTTGGGGGCAACGGCGGGTCGCACCACGCTAAATGGCGAGGGACTTCAGCATCAGGATGGTCACAGTCATTTAATGGCTAATATGATCCCCAATTGTGTGTCTTATGATCCGACTTATTCTTTTGAGCTGGCGGTGATTATTCAGGACGGCATGCGCCGCATGTATCATGATAAGGAAAATGTCTTCTATTACGTTACTGTGATGAATGAAAACTACTTTCACCCAGATATGCCTGAGGGCAGTGCTGAAGGCATTATCAAAGGGCTGTACTGCTTAAAAACTGCTGCGGCGAAAAAACCAAAATTAAAAGTGCAGTTGCTGGGCAGCGGCACGATTTTGCGTGAAGTAGAAGCGGCGGCAGAAATATTGAAAGCCGATTACCAGGTTGAGGCTGATGTCTGGAGTGCGACCAGTATCAATTTGCTGCGTCGTGATGGCCTAGATTGTGAACGTTGGAATATGCTTAACCCAGAAGCAGAGCCACGCACATCGTATGTCACCGAGCAGTTGCGCGGTCGTCAAGGGCCAGTGATTTGCGCCACCGATTATATTAAATCCTATGGTGAGCAACTGCGGCCCTATATAGAGTCACGTTATGTGGTTTTGGGTACTGACGGTTATGGTCGCTCTGATACACGGGCAAAATTACGCGCCCACTTTGAAGTGGACAGGCACTATATTGTGATTGCCGCGCTTAAAGCTCTGGCGGATGATGGTCAGATTGCGGCGACTGTGGTCAGTAAGGCGATTGCCGCCTTTGGCATTGATGCCAATAAACCCAACCCACTGACCCGCTAATCGAATTGAGAAGGATTTTTTTGTGACTAAAGAAACGATAAAAATTCCCGACATTGGCGGCGGTGAAGTTGATGTGATTGAGGTCTGTGTTGCTGTTGGCGATACGGTTGAAAAAGAACAATCGCTGGTGGTGCTGGAGTCCGACAAGGCTTCGATGGAAATTCCTTCTCCCAAGGCGGGGAAGGTTGTCAGCATAAATATTAAGGAAGGCGCGAGTGTTAATGAAGGCGATGTGATTCTCGAATTGGAATTGACAGATAGCGCTGATGAGAAGCCTGAGCAGGCGAGCACTGAGACCGCTACAGCTGAATCAAAATCACCACAAGCTGTTACTGAGACTGAAGCTGAGCCAGCAGCAAGCGCTGGGTCTTCAGCTAAGCGGGAAATGATCAAGGTGCCTGCGGTTGGTGCCAGCGATGGCATTGATGTGATTGAGGTCTGTGTCGCCGAAGGTGATGAGATCAATGAAGGGGATTCCCTGATCGTGCTGGAGTCTGACAAAGCTTCGATGGAAATTCCTTCACCCTATAGCGGTAAGATTATGTCGTTGGCCATCAAGGTCGGTGACAGTGCTAAAGAAGGCAGTGCGATAGCCGAGATTGAGTATCGAGTTGCTGAAGTGACATCGGATTCTGCCAAGCCGACGTCGCCAGTAGCGGACAAGCTTGAGGCTGTATCTGCGCCAAAAGCTGAAGCCGGCGCGCCTAAGTCTGATGCTATGTCTGCCACCAATTCGCCATCACTCGTGAGTCATGCTGATGTTTACGCAGGGCCCGCCGTGCGTAAATTGGCCCGTGAATTTGGTTTGCAACTGGAGCAGATTGTTGGCACCGGACCCCGCAATCGAATTCTAAAAGAAGATGTCCAAAGTTATGTCAAAAGCTTGGCCAACTCGACGTTGGGTAAAGGGGCAAATAGCGCTACTCAAGGCTCGGGGTTGCCGGCGCTGCCAGAGATGGATTTTAGCCAATTTGGCGAGATCGACGTGCAGCCGCTGAGTAAGTTGCACAAGCTTACCGCGATGAATATGCATCGCAGCTGGGTAAACCTACCGCATGTCACTCAGTTTGATGAGATTAATGTCAGTGAATTGGAAGATTTCCGCAGCGAGCTGAAGGCTGAGGCTGAGAGGCGTGGTGTGAAGATGACACCCCTCCCATTCCTACTTAAGGCTGCCGCCCAAGCACTGCGTGAATATCCCAAGTTCAATGCCTCGCTGAGCCATGACGGCGAAAATATGGTGTACAAAAAGTACATCAATATTGGCATCGCGGTGGATACCCCAGCGGGTTTGATGGTGCCGGTAATTAAGGATGTCGATCAAAAATCGCTGTGGCAATTGGCCGCGGAGTCGGCGGAATTGGCGGCCAAGGCCAAAGACCGAAAGTTGAAACCAGCGGATATGCAAGGTGGCTGCTTTACTATTTCGAGCTTGGGTAATATTGGCGGCACTGGATTTACGCCGATTATCAATTCGCCAGAAGTGGCCATTATGGGGGTATCTAAACTGGCGATAAAACCCCAGTGGAATGGCAGTGAGTTTGTGCCGTGTAAAATGTTGCCGCTGTCACTGTCTTATGACCATCGGGCCTTAAATGGCGTTGATGCAGGTCAGTTCTTCACATATTTGGGTGGTTTGCTGAGCGATATACGGCTGTTATTGCTCTAGTCGGTAAAGCTTAAGCCTGTAAAAAACCTTCTTCACGCCTGTGCAGAAGGTTTTTTTGTTCCTGGCTGATGAAACCCCTGCGTAGACATATCAACTAAACCTACTTTACCTTTCGGCTTACACTTTGCTAGGGCTCGGGACTTAAGCGGTTTTCACAAGCTTTTCTTGGGCGAGCGTTTAGCCGTCTCACAGCTTTATTCACTTCTGCCGTCGATACCAGTTTAAAATTCGTAATTTGGGAAAATACTGCCGCAGCAAACCGTTAGTATTTTCGTTCAACCCGCGCTCCCATGAGCTGTACGGGTGCGCAAAATAAACTTCCACTGATAACGCCTTGCTGATCTTCCCATGACAAGCCAGCTCTCTGCCATTGTCGGCCGTTATACTAGGCACGGACTCCTTATAGGGCTTGAGCAGTATAATTGTCGCCTCGGTAACCGCTTTAGCGCTCTTACTGTTAACCTGTGCGGACACAGTGAAATTCGTTACGCGCTCAACAATAGTCACTAGAGCGCCACTGTGCTCTTACCTATCATGGTGTCTATTTCCCAATCACCTATCCGGGGCTTTTCGTCCACAATATGGGGCCGCTCATCAATGCTCACGCGGCCTTTGATCTGTTCGCGCGTGGATTTACCATTACGCCGCTTGTCATATTTCTTCCCTTGCCGCCGTAGGTGCTTATACAAATCACCGCCAAATCGCTTGTCCGACCAAGCATGCAGATAGATCGTTCCATGGCTAATCAGAAGCTGCCGGTCGTCAAGTAACCATCCCGATACTTGCTCTGGGCTCCAATCTAGCCGAAGCTTGGAATTAATTACGGAAATCATCGCAGACGTCATCTTTGGCCGCCTTATAGCACCCTTACGACGCCTGACTGATCTAGTTTGCGCCTGCTTATGACTGGTCCGTATTGCAACCCAGCTCTCTACAGATTGTCGATTGGCTAGTGCCGATACTTCTAGCGATCGTCCTTTGTGAATAAGCTATTTTCTTCAAGACGAATATCTGGCATCGTTGTTCATAAGCCAGCTGTTGGTAATTGCTCATCGTTACTTCATCTCTTGCCGGAGAAAATAGTGATGAGCTTATCTTCAGCTGACCCCCTCTTCTACAGCATCAGATGATGCACTTCGGATTTGAATCCGCGGGATTCCATCTCAATGGGAAACTTTGCTCTGGATTGAGGTCTTGCAGGAGGTGGTGATGCACCATTTGCGTGCAATCCTGTGGGGCTATATTTATTCCTTGTCGTGGGTGTGATTTGCATGCGAGAAAAGAAAAAAACAGAAGTAGGTGGTATTGCCTGGCATCAGTATCCTGGCGGTGATTTTTTTGATGAAATGATCGACCCCAAAGGACAGCCCCGCCCCGCCAGTTGCAATATCGCCAAACAATTGTCCTCCCTGACTTTAGATGAGTTGGAAAGTCGTCGCGTTGCTGCAGAGAGTACCGTGCGCGATATGGGCGTAAGTTTTACGGTGTATTCCGATGGTGAGAATATCGATCGAACCTGGCCATTTGATTTGATTCCCCGAGTTATCAGTGCTGAAGAGTGGGAGCAAACTGCTGCGGGTTTAAAGCAGCGGGTGAAGGCTTTGAATTGCTTTATTAATGATGTCTACCACAAACAGCAAATTTTTAAAGATGGCGTGGTGCCCGAGCACCTGATAAAAGATTCTAAAAACTTTCGCCCAGAGTGCGTAGGCATCAATCCACCCAGGGGTGTGTGGGCGCATATTTGCGGCTGTGATCTGGTTCGCGATGCCGATGGCAAATTCTATGTGCTTGAGGATAATTTACGAGTGCCATCCGGTGTGGCGTATATGCTCGAAAATCGCGAAATCAGTAAGCGCATACTGCCCGAACTGTTTGAGAAAAACACTATTTTGCCGGTCGATGACTACCCCAGAAAACTGTTTAATATGCTGGCCTCGGTGGCGCCGCGACGGGTTCGGCAGCCTGAGATTGTGATCCTTACGCCAGGGATTTATAACTCGGCGTATTTTGAACACGCTTATTTGGCTCAGCAATTAGGCATTGAGTTGGTCGAGGGTAGCGATTTATTCGTTGATGACGACGATATTGTCTATATGAAGACGATTTCGGGCCTAGAGCGTATCGATGTTATTTATCGCCGTATTGATGACCTGTTTTTAGACCCAGAGGTTTTCATCAAGGACTCCATTCTCGGCGTGCCGGGACTGATGCGAGCTTGGCGGGCGGGCAATGTGGCTTTGGTGAACTCACCAGGCGCGGGGGTGGCCGACGACAAAGTGGTCTATGCCTATGTGCCCAAGATGATTGAATACTATTTGGGTGAAGAAGCCATTTTACCTAATGTAGAAACCTATCTTTGTGATGATCCCGAACAGCTGAAATACGTTCTCGCCAATATTGAGAAGTTGGTGGTGAAGCCCGCCAATGAGTCGGGTGGTTACGGCATGATGGTGGGTCCCCACGCCACCAAAAAGGATCACGAAGATTTTCGTAAATTAGTGGTGGAAAATCCGCGCAACTATATTGCTCAACCCACTTTGCGATTGTCGACAGCGCCGGTACTGACGGGTCTCGGTGAGGCTGAACCACGGCATTTGGATTTGCGGCCTTTTGTATTGCAGGGTAAAGACCTTGAGGTGACTACCGGGGGTTTGACCCGGGTGGCATTGAAAAAAGGCTCTTTGGTGGTGAATTCTTCCCAGGGCGGTGGCAGTAAAGATACCTGGATTGTGGCTGAGACGGGAGCAAAAGTATGATGTTATCTCGTGTTGCAGAGCGTGTTTACTGGTCTGGTCGCTATCTTGAGCGGGTTGAAAGTATGGCGCGGCTCATACGGGTCTACACCAGTTTATTATTTGATTTACCTCGGGATACTGGCATTAGCTGGTACAACTTGGTTGTTGCCAACGGCACCCATGCTGAATATGACCGCCGTTTTACCGTGCAAGATGAAAAGCGCGTAGTGAAGTTTTTACTCGATGATCTGAGTAATCCCAGTTCACTGGTGTCTTCGTTGAGAATGGTGCGGGAAAACATTCGTACCACTCGAGATATTTTGCCGCCGGAAAGCTGGGAATTGGTCAATGAATTTCAGATTTACGTTTCTGAAAATATGGATCAGGGCTTGAGTCGGCGTTATCGCCACGAGTTTCTTGAGCAGATTATCAAAACCTGTCAGCAAATTAATGGCCTGATTGCCGATACCATGCGCCGAGATGCGGCCTGGCATTTTCTCAATATGGGGCGGAGTTTGGAGCGCTCTGATATGACAATCCGTATCTTGGAAGCTGGGTCGAGCATGTCCAGTGACTTTATTGAAAGCGATGCCAATCATGTGCTGGATGTAGTCTGGGGCAGCGTGCTAGGTACTCTGAATGCGACCATGCCCTACCGTCGAACCATGAAAGTGGCAGTAAATGCCGACGATGCTGCGCGATTTTTACTGGAAGATGAGCTGTTTCCACGTTCAGTGGCCTGCGGTCTTTTACGTATGCAAGATTCGGCTGGTCTTTTACCCGTCAGTGATGATGTCACCGCCAGCCTAAAAAAGATGCTGAAAAGAGTGCGGAAGGGCAGTGATTACCTTGATGTGTCAGGGAAATTTCCCAAATATTTAACTGAGCTTGAAAAAGGCTCATTGGCTATTCATCAAGCTATTCAGCAAACTTGGTTTCAGCCCGCTTAAAAAGTGGGCAAGCAGCATTGCTTAATTGCCCGCCACGGGTACTTGGAGTAGGCTTCTGGATCGTGTTACTGCCTGCGGTAATGGCGATTCCATATCCTAGTGTATTTTGGCTATATAAAGTCATTATGGCAAAGGCCAGTATTGGGGTCGCGCCTGCTGTGGCGGTGATAATTCCTTTCGGGGAAAGTCTTTTCTGAATTTGGCATTGCACCCATGTTAACTGATCGCTTTGTATACGCTCCGCAGCATGGCCAGTTCGACGAGGTCATAGGCAGTGACGGCAATGTTCGCGAGCATTGGCATTACCCCATGCGGGTTATGCACGCCATGGGCATGGATGCTTTACTGGAGCGCCAGCGCACCGCCAAACGGATTTTGCGCGATGACGGTGCTAGCTACAGCCCTGGCGGTCAGCTCAATGTCAGCCATACCTGGAATCTCGATTTACTGCCGCTGATTCTCTCCAGTCAAGAGTGGGAGGGGATAGAAAACGCCTTGCGTGAGCGCGCTGAATTGCTAAATCTGATCTTAAGCGACCTCTACGGTGAGCGCAGTCTGATCAGTAATAAAATTATTCCGCCGGCGGTGCTTTACAGCCACCCTGGTTTTTTGCGGGCTTGTGATGGTATTCGCTTACCGGGTGAGCACCAGTTGATTTTTCATGCATCGGACTTGGTGCGCTCAGCTAGTGGTGAGTGGTTGGTGATCGGCGATCGCACTCAGGCGCCTTCGGGTACTGGTTATGCTTTAGAGAATCGCACGGTATTACGGCGGGTCATGCCGAGCTTGTTTCGCGATGCCGATGTCCATCGCCTATCTAATTTCTTTGTGCAGTGGCGGCGTAAACTAGCTGAGCTGAGTCATAACAAAGATGCGCCTTTGGTGGTGTATTTGACCCAGGGTGCCTTCAAGGAAAACTCCTTTGAAGATGCCTATTTGGCCAATTATCTTGGCTACCCTTTGGTGCAGAGCCGGGATTTAACCGTGCGCAAAGGCTCGCTCTGGTTAAAGTCCCTGGATGGCTTACGGCGGGTCGATGTGGTATTGCGCCGGATTGACGACAGTGTTGCGGACCCGGTGGCATCTGGACAGAGTTTTGGTCAGGGCATTCCCGGTTTGACCGAGGTTGCTCGCAATGGCGGGGTGATTATCGCCAATCCACTCGGCAGTGGCATATTGGAAAATCCAGTGTTGGCCAAATATATGCCTGCCATCGCTCAGCACTTTTTGGGTCGCGATCTGCGCTTGAATTCGGTGCCCACCTGGTGGTGTGGTGATGATAAGGATCTTGAATACGTTAAAGCCCATTTTAATGAATTGCTGATTCGTACTACCTGCCGAGTGGCCGGCCGTCATAGCGTGTTTGTTGCTGAATTGAATGAAGAAGAGCGCAAGTCACTGCTGGTTAAGGTGTTGGCTAACCCTCTTGAGTACGTGGCGCAAAGTGCGATACGGCCTTCACAAACACCAGCCCTAGATGGCAAAGTCTTTAGCAGTCGGCCTCTGGTTTTGCGTGGCTTTACCGTTGCCAGTGGTAGTTCTTACAGCGTCATGCCCGGCGGCCTGACTCAAATTGGCACGCGTACCGACACCCAGCACATCGCCAGCCAATACGGCGGTGGCAGCAAGGATACCTGGATTCTAGCCTCGGAACCGGAAGTGTTGGATAGTGTTTTTGAACCTGAGGAATTGGCGCGGCAGAATGTAGATCGTAACTTCAGCTTGCCAAGTCGGGTCATTGATAATCTTTTCTGGTTTGGCCGCTATGTCGAGCGCGCGGAGTCCGGTTTGCGTTTGGTTCGTACGGTATTTGAAGAGCTCAATAGTATTGAACCCTTGTCGGCGGAGAATCGTCAGGTTCTGCTCTGTTCCGTCACTCATGTCACCGCCACTTATCCGGGTTTTACGGCGAAGACCGCCAATTTTGATGCGCCGGAACACGAGCTTTTAGACATCGTTTCCAATCGCGCCAGACCTGGCAGTATCGCCCACTGCTTGGAAGCGATTCTGCATTCTGCAGATGGAGTTAAGGAGCTGCTTTCCAGCGATATGCTGCGCCTGATTAACGATATTCGCGATGGTATGGAGTTTTTGAATAAAAATCTGGAAAGCAGTCTTCAGGCGGCGCCTGATGAATTACTCGATCCCTTGATCACCAGTTTGCTGGCGCTGTCGGGTTTGAGTCAGGAGAGCATGGTGCGTGGCCGGGCTTGGCGATTTATGGAAATGGGGCGGCGTATTGAGCGTGCCCAGAAAACCGTTGAGCTGCTAAGCAGGATGCTGGTTGAGGGCAGCGGCAGTGGCCAAAATGTGGTATTGCTGAAGCCGGTGCTGGCCAGTTTAGAGTCGCGTATTGTCTACAAACGCTATTATCGCAGCGGCTATCGCCTAGATAAGGGTATGGAATTGCTGTTGTTTGATCGTCAAAATCCACGCTCGGTGATGTTTCAGCTCGAGAGTTTACGAGGCCACTTAGATGATGTGATGGCTGCGACTAAGGGCGTTCAGCTCAGCGAAGATATGCGCTGTATCTTACGTGCGAGCAATACTTTGCTGCTTAGCCGTCTGGAAGAATTGGCAGAGCGGGATGTTAAAACCGGCAAGCACGTCAACTTAGGTTTACTTCTTGAGCAGCTGGATGGCGATTTGAAAGCTGCCTCCCAAGCCTTGGCCGATCGCTATTTTGATCACGCTTCTGGGCCGCAACCATTGGGAATAAGTGGTAGGGATGCATCATGAAATACCGAATTAGGCATTCGACCCGTTACGAGTATGCGGATCAAGTGAACCAAGGCTATAACGCCGCTTATTTAATTCCCCGTGAGTGCAGAGGCCAGCGGGTAAATTTTAGTGATATCAAAATCACTCCAACGCCGACCACTAAAATTAAGCGAGTGGATTATTTTGGTAATGTGGTCTGCCATTTTACGGTTGAAAAACCACACCGCAAACTTGAAGTGGTGGTGGAGAGTGAGGTAGAAATCGCACCCTCGGAGCCGCAATTACTCGCCAGTGGAGTTACCTGTGCATATGTCCATTCAGTCCTGGCCAATGGCGTGAATAAGGAGGATATCAAAGCATCGGAATTCTGTTTTGACTCGCCAATGATTGCTCGAATGCCCTCGTTGGGAGAATTTGCCCAAGATTTATTTATCCCAGAAAGGTCTTTTCTAGAGGCTGTCAGCGCCCTGAACTCGAGGATTTTCCGGGATTTTAAATATGACCCCAGTTTTTCGACAGTGGCAACGCCGTTGAAAGACGTACTTTCCAGTCGTCGTGGAGTTTGTCAAGATTTTGCCCACTTGGCGGTGGGTGCTTTGCGTAGTCTTGGTTATGCGGCGCGCTATGTCAGTGGCTACTTAGAAACTTTACCACCGCCGGGTCAAGTTAAACTGCAAGGCTCTGACGCCTCTCATGCTTGGTTCGCGGTGTATATCCCTGGTGGTGAATGGCAGGATTTTGATCCCACTAATGACACGCTGCCAGCGGATCAGCATATTACCACCGCCTGGGGTCGTGATTATTCTGATGTAACGCCGCTCAAGGGCGTGGTGTTTGGTGGTGGTGGCAAGCAAGTACTTACCGTGGCGGTTGATGTGTCACGGGTTGAGTTCCCGTCTAGAAATGAGCTTGGTGGCACTCGGAGGCAATCTGACCAAAGTCAGCTTGGATCTCCGTTACAAACTCAAACCCAGATACAGACCCAATCGCAGATGCCGGCCATCAACAAGTTTTAAGTGAATGACCGGCGCTGTCAGCGCCGGTGTTTTAGTCCACTGCGGTGACCGCTTAAGTCACTTCGCCTCGTCAAAAAGCCTGTTAATCTACCTCTAATCATAATGAGAAGTTTGGGGCGTTGATGGCAAATTTACAAAATTATATTGTCTTAGTAACAGGTGCCAGTCGTGGCGCGGGTAAGGGAATTGCCCTTGCCTTAGGCGGGTTCGGAGCA
>JBLHPB010000081.1:0-12910 GCA_047624025.1 Zhongshania sp. | reverse complement strand
GCAACGGAAGTTTTATTGTCGGGGTGGGCCACCCGTCCACAGTGCATAAGTTGCAGAACGATTTTTCCGCCATTAGCGTGTACCGCATCGCAAATTTCGGCCCAGACGGCTTGTTGAGAGTCGTTATACAAACCTGGGGTACGACAATATCCTTTACCCTCAGCACTGGGGTGGGTGCCTTCAGTAATAATCAATCCGGCGCTGGCACGTTGGCGGTAATACTCCTTCATTATCGCACTGGGCATATCGCCATCAGCGTCGGCCCGTGAGCGGGTCATAGGTGCCATAACAACACGGTTAGCAAGATCGATACGCCCCAGTTTTAACGGACTTAGTAATTTTGAGTTTTCAAGAGCCGACATATTGCTGCCTTTTTAGCGTCTGTATTTATTTAACACGAATTTTAGGAGCAGCTGTGCCCCGACGCATAGTTTTCAGAAATTCATCCAGCGGCGCTGGCGCAGCTACTTGCGGTTGATCCTTTGGCGAATTAGCCCAAAACTCCGTCCAGCTTGGAAACAGATCATGAAACGCGCCATGATAAGGCTCGCGACCCGGCCAGCGCATTTTCATGTCGCCAATCGGCGGTTTATTTAAATCTGTGGCATACCAATAGCAGGGCAAACGACGCCGAAAATACCAGCGACCGTCAATGCGCTGATAGTCATCCCAGTACAGCATTTGCATAATGACCCATTCGCCACCGCACTCGTGCTCGTTTTTAGAATACAGCACTCCTACGGCGTTATCAGGATCAGTAAATTCAATAATATGATTACCGACTTGATGTGAAGTGCCAGTGAATTGCTGACGCAGGGTGTCATCCAACCACGTTTTTAAATGACTGCGGCCAGTGAGTTCACGACTGACACGAATATCTTCAGCGAACAAATTCACGTGCGCATCGAGATCACGCATGTCCAGTGACAGAGAATATTTGGCAACCAACTGGCGAATTTCATCGAGTGATTCCAACTTTTCGATACGTGATTCCAGAGACTTAGTCATCATTAATCACCCCAGGCGGCAACACCGGTATTAAGCTCGGCCATGCGTCCACCATCCACTGGCAGTACTGCACCTGTAATGTATGAGGCCTCATCGCTGGCTAAAAACAAAATCGCATTGGCGCATTCACGGGGATCACCTATACGCTTTAATGGAATAGATTTTCCCGTGGCTTTCTGACTTTCTTCATCTGGGTTAACAGATTCTAGCGCCGGCGTTAAAAACGCACCCGGCACAATCACGTTACACCGCACTTTTGGCGCCCACTCAATAGAAGCATTGCGTGTCAGTGAAATCATGGCGGCTTTTGCAGCGCTATAACCTGCGGTCCCTACAGAACCTGCCAAACCACACACAGAGGAAACATTAACCACCGCACCGCGATTTTCCTTTAACTGGGAATATGACTCCCGCATTAAAAACATCGCGCCATCCAGTGAGATTTGAAAGTTCTGCAACCAGCGCCGGGTGCTATGATTGGCCAACATACCAGGGATCATGGCAGCGGCATTGTTGACAATGATGTCGATGCGACCGAATTTGGCGACGGTATCGGCGACCAGTTTTTTAACCTCATCTTCTTTGCTGATATCGACCGACAGCGACAGACACTCACCACCCATCGCCGCAATTTGTTCAGCGACAATTTGCAGGGGTTCAATACGACGACTGCAAATCACCACCTTGGCACCCTCTTGGGCAAAGCGAATGGCCGTTGCTGCACCAATGCCCTGACCGCCACCGGTGATAATGGCAACTTTATCCTGCAATCTTTTACTCATACTGCTCTCCAGTTAATGCTTATAATTGAGTATTTATGGTGACGCTTCGCGGCACTGATCCGCGCCGCGCTGGAAATAACAACGACCGCCTATCCACACCTTATCGACTCTGAAGTTCAATAAATTATCGTCACCGGCCAAGGGATCGCGATCCAATAAAACCAAGTCAGCCAGCTTGCCCACTTCCAACGAACCAGTGTCTTGTTCTTTAAAACTTTGCCACGCTGCATCTATAGTCACCGCACGTATAGCCTGCATGGCGCTTATGCGCTGCTCAGGGCCAAGTACAAGGCCACTGCGAGTCTGTCGCGTGATGCTAGCCCACAGCAGTCTATTGACGTCCATTGGCACCACTGGCGAGTCTAAGTGCACGGTAAAACGCAAATCTCTGGCTACCGCATCCGCCAAGGGACTTATCCGCGAGCCACGCTCTGGCCCCAGAAATTGATCGCGATGGCGATCACCCCAGAAAAAGCTATGGGCACTGAAAAAGCTTGGCGTAATATCCAGCTTTTTCATAGCATCTAGCTGATCCGGTCGTGCCGTTTGGGCATGAACCAGAATCGTTCGGGTATCTTCGCGAGGGCAAGTTTTCTGAGCTGAAGCCATGGCGATTGCAATCATATCAATGGCCGCGTCGCCATTGCCGTGAAGGGCCAAATGCAGGCCATGACAATACAAACCAGTGACTTTTTTGTTCAACTCGGCCTGTTGGTAGCGGGGGAATCCACGATAATTTTGATCTTGCTGATCGGTTTGTTGTTTGAAATAGGGCTCGCTCAGATACGCCGTATAACCCTGAATACTGCCGTCTACAATCAGCTTGATCGCCGAGGCCGAGAATTTTTCGGAGTGAAATTTTTCAAGATTTAACTCGCCACTAGTCAACTGCTCAAAACTACCATCGGCTAGGGGCCAAGTAATCACCCGCTGAGGAATGCGCTGAGCACGAGAAAGCCAATAAAGCCCATTCAACATACGGCTATCAACCCCACCGCTCTGCAAGGTAGTGACACCCGCAGCAAGGTATTGCTCAGTGGCTTCATCGACCATGCTTAAAAAATCAAACGCAGAGAAATTCATGGCAAGCGGCGCGACTAAGTCCATCGCATGCTCAAGCAATAAGCCCGTTGCTTCGTCTGTTTGGGAATCTCTAACAATTACCCCGCCGCCAGGATTCGGAGTATCAGCGGTAATTCCGGCAAGACGCAAACCGGCACTATTAACCACCGCCATATGACCAGAGCTGTGCATCAAATAAATAGGGCGAGTTAACGATACAGCGTCTAAATCCGCCCGCGATGGATGGAGCCCTTCCGCTAATAGTGAGTCGTCGTAAGCAAAACCGAACAGCCAGTCTTCGTCATTGCCCTTGCCAAGACCCGCGCGAAGTAATTCTTGAATATCAGCAATATTATTCACTGAGCCAATAGGCGGGCTGCTTAAATCAATACCCACTCCACTTAGACCCGTACCAGGAAAATGACCGTGGGCGTCGATAAAGCCTGGCAACAAACTGTGTCCGTCAAGATCATGAACTTGCGTGTCTGCGTCACGCAAAGTGAGAATCTCTGCATCACTGCCTAACAATACAATACGCTCACCGCGGACCGCCATTGCGGTGACAATTCTGTTATCCACGTCCATGGTGAGAATATGACCATTCACAAATAATTGCTGGGCGGGCAGTGCCGGGATACTGCCAACAAACCAGTAATAGCCAGCTCCCAGACCCAATAGAAATAGTAGTACTAGGCTAAATAGCAAACGTAATGCAATGGTTTTGATCATAGTCTCACAGCCAGCTCGCGCGCACTGTGCATGGCGCCTTCGATATAGCCTATCTCCGCGCAGTCACCAATGCTATGCAGCTCAACATTGAGATTAGCGAATTGCTGTTGCAGCTCATTATCGGGTTCAGCACCAAGGGCGATAATGACATTGTCGGCAAAAACCTGATCTTCTGACTCGCCTTGATTAAACACCACCCGATCAGCAGTGATTTCACGGACAGTGGCCTTGCGGCGCAAATCAACTCCGTGCTCTTTCAGCTGATGCAATACACGCCAGCGACGCACCAAACTCAACTCCGCACCCAAGTCGCGCCCGGCTTCCAGAACAGTCACTTTACGACCGCGTTCGGCAAGTAATTCAGCCACTTCCAGGCCCACCAGACCACCGCCGATAATGCACACATTCTTGCCCAACGGCATATAGACATGGCTAAGCTTGCGGATCAGATCAATATTACGGCTTAAACCCAGAAGTCCGGACATCCACGTCAAGAATCGCTGATGCCATTTCAATTTACCGTGGGCATTACCCGCAAACAGCATATCGCGCAGCTCTTCACCGTCGAGCACGTGACTAAGCTGTTTTCCCGCAATATCAGGTGCGCGGCGACGTGCACCGGTTGCCAATATCACAACATCAAAACCTGCGGCCTTAATGTTTTCTAGGTTCGCGGTTTTACCCAATTCGATAGTGACAGGCAGCTCAGCCAAGGCAGTGCTTAAATACGGTAATAAACGGCCATTAGGTTCATAGGCCAATGCAGCCACCCGAGCAGTGCCGCCCAGGGCCTTGTCACGCTCCCAAAGACTGACTTTGTGGCCGCGCAGTGCTAAAACTCGCGCCGCCTCCATCCCGCCGGGGCCACCGCCAACCACCAGTATATTGCGGGCTTTGGCTGTGGCAACAATTTGACCGAGCTCGGCCTCGCGCCCGGTGCCCGGATTGACTGCACACATCATGGGTTCATTAATAAATATTTGGCTGACACAGACATAGCAATATATGCAGGGTCGAACCGTGTCTTCACGACCAGCCAATAATTTATTAGGCAATTCTGGATCAGCCAGCAACTTGCGGCCCATGGCGACGAAATCAAAATCACCGGCCGCAATATGACGTTCTGCCACCGCAGGCTCGATACGACCCACGGCAATTATCGGAATATTGACTGCCGCTTTCAGGGTAGTTGCAAAATCAATATAGCCGCCCGGTTGGTGAACCAAAGGGCCTTCGGTAAATGCAATACCAACACTGACATCGCTGTAGGCACTGACATCAATGGCGTGACATCCGGCTCTTTCTAATAGCTTTGCAACCGCCACCGTATCCTTAATGCGAATACCACCTTGAATGCGGTACTCATGGGCATCAAGACGGCAAATTATGGGGACATCATTGCCAATTTCCACCTTGATTGCCGCGATAAGCTCCAGTACAAAACGTGCACGGTTTTCAACATTACCACCGTATTCATCCTCACGGCGATTGCTATACGGTGACAAAAATGACGAAATCAAATAGCCATGACCGGCATGCAGTTCAATGGCGTCAAAACCCGCATCAACAGTGCGCCGAGCAGCCTTAACAAATTGACTAATAACCCACGAGATATCGATCTTATCCATGACCTTGTAGCTTGGCCCCTTACCATCAGGCCCCGCTGCGCGAACAAAATTGGCAATTTCTAACTCGGTCAAACTCTCGAACATATCCCCTTTCATACGTTTTGGCACGGAGGGAACCAACATCGGCCGACCGGCGGCGGTATCTTCCTGCGCCACTTTACCGCTGTGATTTAACTGCGCTGCAATTTTACAGCCATGACTATGCACACGACTAGTGAGCTCTTTTAATCCGGGTAAATAAGCGTCGGAGGAAAAACCCACCATATTCGGCATCGCCGCACCCTTAGGCCAAGACACTGCAGAGGTTTCTAGCACAATCATGCCAACACCCCCAGCTGCCCGCGCTTCATAGTAAGCAATAAGACGTTCGCCAATCGAGCCATCGTCATTGGCAAATTCGGTACCCATGGCCGCCATCACAAAGCGATTGCGCAACTCCAAAGACCCAATTTTTGCCGGCGACAATAGCTCAGGGTAGTGAATATTTTTAACGTCAATCATCATGACCACCTTCAATCAGAAACTGGCCGTACCAGCGCCGAAACTTAGCAAAGGGACCATCGCCGTCACATAGAATAGGCTTTTCAAGATAGCGTTTGTGGGCCCAGATGATTTTGTCTTCTTCCATCTGCTGACGAATATCATCAATAATAGCCTGTGCTACCCGACTGGTCTTGCCACCATCGCTACGCTGAATAAACGCATACTTAGCGCGGCTGCGAATGGCATCAATCGGCGTGATATTGGCCATCAATATGGTGTCACAGATACCGCTGAAACGTACCACCGACAGACCGGGGCCGACACTGCTATTTTCAATTCGGCCTTCAATTATTCCCCTAGGGGTTTCCATCTTTGACTCAAACAAGCCGTGCCGAAAGTGATCTTCAAAGCGCATTTCAGCAGGTTCGGGAATTTCTGGCGTACCATGTACAAAGCAAAAGTGCGCTGCATCAACTGCATTCTCACCAATCTCTTGCATATGGGTTTCGATATCCCATTCATGGATTTGCAAATCACCCCACTCGGCATTATCGACATTGGCCTCATCAATCACAATCGGATCAAATAAAGGCTCAACACCTTCGGGGTGATACCACACATAGATACATTGATTGGCTTCACGCACATACCAGCTGGGAATTAGCTTCTCACAACGGGCCACCCGCGGCGGCATGTTTTTAGCGTAGGGAATGCCGGTACACTCGCCGTCACCATTGAACTGCCAACCATGAAAAGGGCAAACAATACTTTCACCCACCACCCGCGATCCGCCGCCGGCCTGATCGCGAATACCGTAACCAAGGTGTGCCCCCATGTGCGCGCAGTAGGCATCCAACACCTTGGCAACACCAGATTCAGTGCGAAAAATCACCAGTTCTTCATCGAAATACTCTAAGGGTAAAGACTGCCCAACTGCGAGTTGATGAGAGTACAAGACCTGAAACCAGCCAAAGGGCATCGGCAATTCCACCCGAGCACGCTTTGATGAAGCAATGATATTTTTTTTGGCTGACATAATTAACCCCTTACTGCGCCGCCGCCATCAACTGATAACAACTGACCGGTGATAAATGATGCCTTTTCCGACAATAAAAATGCCACGGCATTGGCAATTTCGGTGGGTTCACCCAGGCGGCGCATCGGCGTAACCTTGTTCATCTGCTCTTCGGCTTTAGGTTGTTCTTTAAAATAATTTTCCAGTCCCGGCGTGCGAATCACACCCGGGGATATCGCATTGATACGTATACCTTGAGCCGCATATTCCGCTGCCGCGCTCTTGGTCATAATATTCACACCGCCTTTGGCCGCCGCATAGGCGGTATTAAATGCCTGACCACGCAGGGACGCATTTGATGAAATATTGACGATGGCGCCACCGCCCTGCTCAAGCATAACCTCCAGTTCGTACTTCATGCACAGCCAGGTATTGGTCAAACACATTTCCAAGGTCTGATCGAACACTTCACGACTAAACTGATGAATCGGGCCACTACCTCGACTCAGCGCCGCGTTATTGCAGGCAATATCCATGCGACTAAAACGCTCGCATACCGCCGCCACCATGGCGGAAATCTGATCTTCTTTACTGACATCACAGTAAAAAAAAGCGGACTCAACACCGTACCGCTGAAGTGACGACGCTGTCGCCTCACCCGCCTGGCGATTTATATCTATTACCGCCACACTGGCACCTTCTACTGCCAACTGCTCGCAGATAGCCTGACCAATACCCGTTGCGCCCCCAGTAACCAAGGCGATTTTTTTGTCTAATATTCCAGTCATGGCTTATCTCCAATAACAGTAGATTGCTTACCTACAGGTTTGATAACCATATAAACAATAGGATAGACCACAAGCGCAGCCACTACGCCCATCAGCAGGCCTTTAACCACGCTGTAGTGAAGACGGCTTAATTCGCTAACACTAAAAATTTCAAAAACCAGCAGCAAAGATGGTGCCACTAAGATCACGCCATAGAGAGCAAGTAGTCCGGCGATAGCAATATTTCGATAAGTTGACATATAGGCAAAAAAGGTTTGATAGTAAGCTGGAGCGGGTTTAGCAACATTCATATTTAAAGGGGCTTTTTTCCGCTGCATTGGCAATACAATCAGCGTCAGGATAATTATCAGAATCGCCGTTGTCGCTAGATAATCCACTAACACGCCCTCACCACCGTAAATCGGCAAATGTGTTTTTCCGCCACTCAAAAACCAGGCAAAAAGTCCGTTAACGATGGCATTGGTAATCCCGCCATGCAGCGCTGCCTTGAACATATAGCTATTATTTTCGTTCATCAACCTACCTCAGATGTATCATTGATTTTAATTATTGATACCATCATATTAGTCTAGTGAGCATTTTCCTAAAGCACATAATCTTTCATATACGCCAACATTTAGCACCAAGCTTTTTTTGCAGCAAAAACCGAGTCTTTAATATGTCTGACATCAATAAAATCCATTACATCTCGGTTGGCAAATTTCGCCGCCTACTAGATTATCTAGACAAGGTCGGTATTGACTCTACAGCTATTGCGAAAACCGCCGGTATGGACGCAAAGCAGCTTTTGAATGCGCCCAAAGACTGCACATTTCCTGGCTATAAATATTCCAATCTTTACGAACACGCCGCCGCTGCAATGCAGAAAGTGGACATAGCCCTCCCCTGGGGCGCAGGTATTGGCACCGATGTGTTCCGGTTTATGTGCTATAGCATTATCAACTGCCAGGATTTAGGCTCAGCACTGCAACGCGCTGAACGCTATCAACAAATGCTCTACCCTATTACCGGCTACCAAATACACTTACGCGTTGATAATGGTTTAGCAGAACTTCACTACAATTTCGATATTGATATATTCAATAGTCGCTTTAGCCCCGACTCTTGGGACAGAACCAGCTCTTCCGACTCCGTCGCCAAAGCTTCTGGTTTACGAGTTTGGTTTGCCCTGATGGGGTGGTTGGTGGGCAGAGATATTGAGCTATCTGCATTGAAAATATCAGCACCATCGGTGTCCGACGCCTACAGTGAAAGCCTAGAGAATCTCACCGGCACTCAACCTGAATTTAATGCGGATTTTACCGCCCTGTATTTCAGTGAAGAGTTTCTTCGCTATCGCACCGTGCACACAACGGCATCACTAGAAGCGTTTCTAGAACACTCGGTGTATTCCCTCATCACTCAAGACTCAAAGCCCTCTAGTACCAGCGCGGCAATTAGATCCCTGCTCGCCAAAAGCGGCACAGGCAGTTTACCCAGCTTCGAAATGATGGCAGAAGATTTACATATGTCACCCTCAAGTTTGCGTCGGCGCCTTCATGGTGAAAACAGCAGCTACCAAGAACTTAAAGACGTTTATCGCAGCGATATCGCCATGCGCTTACTACGCAATGATAATTTAAAAATTCATGAAATTGGCGAACAACTGGGCTTTTTGGAATCCAGCTCTTTTATTCGCTCCTTTCGCAATTGGACTGGCTTAACACCAAAACAATTTCGCTCACAACTCAGTGACCAAGATATTACGGAAGAATAAGCTCAACTTTCAGACATAAAAAAGGCGGGAAAACCCGCCAAAACAATCATTATCAAAGAGACTTACAAACTGTAGGTGATAGCGACCGCCCAAGAGCGCGGACTGACCTAGCCACTGATCTCTAAGAGCCTTTGCAACTGAGGTAATGCTTAAACCCGTGTCTTCGCTTGCTTACATTTAAAGTAATCCCTTAATGGCAGGGACTTTATCACTAGCCTAAGACGGACCTACGGTCCGTCTTATTATTTTCAATACCCAACTCAGTAGCGGTAGCGAACTTCCATACCAAAGGTGCGTGGGTCGCCATACTGCTCAGTAATCAAGCCCAAGCCTTGGAAGTTAATGCCGTAAGATGGGTAATCCTCCTTGGTGAGGTTGTTTACCCAAAGCGACAGCATTAAGTCTCCGGTATCAACAGGAATCTTACTCAGACTAAGCCGTGCGTTAACAAGGGTGCGTGCATCCATTGAGCTATTTGTGTAGAGGAAAGGCCTAGGGGTGACTCCATCGTTAACAATTGAAGGGGACAAGCCAACCTGCTCCCAAGTATCCTGCCAACTTGAATCGACAAACAGATTGAAGTCACCAATCTCGGTATGGGCGAAGGTATAGTCCATGCTGGCATTCACCTTATTACTGGGTGAATTAGCCCGCTTGGCCTCTGCGCTACCATCAATACACTCACTATTGGCACAAGTATCGGGGTATTCCTCAAAGTCACCGTTGATATAGGAATATGCCAAGCTCACGACCATGTCTTCCATTGGCGCCACAGCCACTTCAACCTCACTACCCCAACGCTCAGCTTTACCCGCATTGATAGTTGAGGAAGTTACCGAGCCGCTCGTACTGTCAAGCGCACTTGTCTGCAGATCCTTATACTCGTAAGCATACAAACCCGCGTTGACCCGCAAGCGGTTATTCCACCAGTCAGACTTTATACCGACTTCCAGCTGGTCGATGGTTTCTTCATCAAAGCTGTTATTAAAGACCTCACCATTAAAACCACCGGATCGATAACCGGTTGCATAGCGAACGAAGCCGTTTATATCATCTGTAACGTCATAAGCCACCGTGAGGTTATAGCTAAAGTTATAAAAATTTTCATCATTCGACGTAGCTTTAGCTGGAGAAGTACCAAACGGGGTAGCAACCGCACCAAAGTTGTAGGCGATGGCCTTTTCTTCTTCGGTGTATCGTACGCCTAAGGTCAAGGCTAAACGATCTTGCAATTGCGCAAAGCGATAAGTACCCTGCCCGTAAACAGCCAAGGCCTCACTTTCCAGGGTATACTTCTGTGCGTCTCGACCTGCCAGCGGCATTGCAAATGCTGCGCGCCGATCAAAGTTAGCCTCATCGTCAAACCAATACAAGCCAAGCGCATAGTCGAGCTGCTCGGTCGCACCAATAAACTGAAATTCTTGAGAAAACTGCTCATACTCAGAGCGAGTATCTTGCTTGCTGTGACCTGCACCCAGTTGATCTACTGCAGCCCAAAGCCCATCTACTGCGGGGGAACTCGCACCAACACCGGGGCCATAAAGCTGAAGAAACGTAGCATGGAGGCTATCGTTGTAAGCGCCAACTCCGCTAGCGTCTAGGCTGCTATCGATACCGTCAAGGTCGCCGGCAACATAGGTCTCCGTCTGCCGCTGGGCGGTAATCGACTTCAGCGTCACATCACCCAATACACCTTGCTCGCCTAGCTGCCATTCTGCCGTAAGCGCATGACCGTCAACTTCACTCTGGGTGATCGGCGTGCTATCTGCTCCACCACCATCAGGACGACCTTGGCCATTAGCGACTACCTTCTCGTAGGCATCAATGGTTTTCTGAATAGACGGCAGCCAACGGGCACTAATTCGAGGATCTGCGCCGGGCGCAGCCGCCAGTGCTGCTGCGGAAGGTAGAACAGTATTACGTAAAAAATTCAGCCTATTACCACCATAGGTCGGCCCCTCGGTAAATCCAACCACTTTCTGAAGGGTATTAATCTCATCCAGATCGCTGTGATCATACACATAGTCTACCGTTACTTTCTCGCTAGGCTGCCAGCGTAAAGCGGCGCGCCAAGCTTCACGATCTAAAGTGTCAAAATCTGGACCACCGGAATAGTTTTTATAAAAACCATCGCGCTCTTTACTCAGATAGCTAACGGCGCCAGTCAATTTACCCGCGCCTTCACCCACTTGACCAAGCGAGTCAAAATCAATATTGGTTTTGAGTGTCTGTCGCCCATAGTTACCGATACCAGCCGTGGCATCTATAGCAAATTCACCCAAGGGTTTTCTGGAGATTATATTCATCGCACCTGCGGTCGCGTTCCGGCCATACAAGGTGCCCTGAGGCCCACGAAGGACTTCGATACGCTCTATCTGGGCAACATCTAAGGCTGAACCGAGCATTTTGCCGATGTAGACACCATCGAGATACATACCCACTGCAGGATCTAGTGAAATATTAGCGGGCGAGCCACCCGATATACCGCGGATGCTTAGGCTAGTGACGCCGCGCGAGCCAGGAGAAGAGAAACCGTTCATGCCCGGCATTGAGGCATACACGTCATCGGCGCTGGTAATGCCGCGCTTTTCGATACTTTCACTAGTCAAGGCCGTTATCCCGATTGGCGTATCCTGCAAAGATTCCACCCGTCGTTCAGCGGTAACCAGCACCTCTTCGAGTACTGCTTCGGCGTAAGTTACTCCTGCCGACACCGCCGCACTTGCCAAAATCACTGCTCTGATTGAGTTCGTATATTTCATATTTATCTTCCGATGCTTTAGAGTTTTAAAGGCACACCCGAAATATGTTGCGCTTAAGCGCTTATCATTTGTTATAGACCAGACTATCGATTTAGCAAATTTTAATAAGTGCATAATCATTCAGAAACATGAACGTTAACGATCATTAATGTTCATTAACCACGAACAAAAACCAATACCTCTTCTATAGCACTTCTATCACCCAGTGCATCACCGAGTGGCGGTAAGCCTAGGTCCTCTACACCACAACTACCATTAACTTGTGATTGAACTGAGATACTATCCGCAAGAGGTAGGTAGAACTGCTTATACCAGTTCCGACCACGAGCGAAGGGCCCATCGGTTTTGACTTGCAGTACCCTTAAGGCGGGCTTTTTCTGTTTCCAAATACCAAAATCTGCGGCCAAAGAATCAAGGGCGCCGGCCTGTAATTGCTTGGCGATATCACGCTCAACTGGCTCAGGTTTATCCACCCCGCTATTCACCAGCAAGCCATGCCACAACTTAATACGACCGTCTTGAATAGGTGTGTTAGTAATTATTTCAAGGCTTTCTATATCAGCAAATAATTGATGCGAAAATAAGACTCCGGGCCCGGTATACCACGTGGTGGTTCGCAGCATTGCTTGATATTCCTGGTGGAATCCACCTTGATGCTGAATATAAATATGATCGCGAAATTCGTTTTCAAAATACTCACATGGCGCGCCATGAGTCGGGCCTAAATGCCTTGCATCGGCCATATTATCGAGAACTTCTTAAGGGTGAACATTTAGCTCACCGAGATGATCTAAGCTCCAATGAACTCAAGTACTTTGCTGCCATTGCGGCAAATCCGGCACGGGGTATTGGGGATCACCACCCTCCTGGTCATACCAGGTCCAGATGCAGCCAAGA
>JBLHPB010000080.1:0-13201 GCA_047624025.1 Zhongshania sp. | reverse complement strand
TCTTCATGGGCTTTTCTTAGGCTATCGAGCAGTCTGTCGCTGTCATTGAAAAAGACATAGCCGTCAAGCTCGGCACTAGTCACTGGTGGGGCTTGCTCCAAGAGCAATGCGGCGGGGTTGCTGTGTAGCCTTGAGAGACGGTAGTCCGCATCGGCTATTGCATTGGCTGCGGGGTTTAGCAGTAGGCTAGCGCTCAATAAAGCCGTATAAAGGTGGGGGCGTGCCACAGGCTGGCTCCAAAAATTATAGGAAAATGTTCAGGCCAAGAGAATAGAGTAGGGTCGCTAGTGCAGCAAGCACAAGGGCGTAGATTTGTGTATTATTAAAAGTCAACCAGCCACCTTAAACCACAAAGTGATGCTAAGCTTGGCATGAAAAAATTGTCTGAACAGCGCAGTCTAGCGCCAAGAAAAACCATCTCCGATTACCCTGCTATGATGAAAGCTGCGCAGCTGGTGTTCGGTTCGGGTTTTCGTTTAGTGGGTTGGCAGTTTAGTGAAACACCGCCAACACCAGGTAAATATGTGTTGATTATCGCGCCCCATACCAGTAATTGGGACTTTTTCCTGATGATTTCGGTAGCGGCGAGTTTGGGTCGGCAAGTCCGTTTTATGGGCAAGCACAGTATTTTTATGGGCCCGCTGGGATGGTTGTTGCGCAGCTTGGGTGGGGTGCCGGTTGAGCGCGGCAGTCACCACAATTTTGTCGCACAGATGGTGGATTTATTTGCGCAGACTGATGACATGGTATTGATCATTGCGCCGGAGGGCACGCGTAGCAAAGTCGCACAGTGGAAGGGCGGTTTTTACTATATGGCTCATGGCGCTGCTGTGCCCATAGTACCAGTGTGTTTAGATTTTGCTAAAAAGCAGGTCTATTTTGCTGATCCGTTTATGCCCACCGGCCAGTATGCCGACGATATTGTTAAAATACAGAGTGCTTATCATCATGTGAGTGCCTGCCACCCAGAGCAGGACTCAAGTCACCCTAGTAAAAATAATGAGAATGCTTGCGGCTAAGGGAAAGCCCTTGTTTCCAAATATCTTGTTTAAAGCTATAAGTGAAAAAGGTGCTTGGCGCAGTGGCTTTTAGCCTAGGACCTGATAAACCGTTGCTGTGTTTAACGTGGATGAAGCATATGAATGATTTTTCAATAAATTGCTGGGACCGAAAATGCCGCCACACGGTCATTGCTATTTGTGGGATGAAGACTTAGTTCGCTTACATGTGTTTAGCGATGCGGTGATCACCGCCGCTTATTTCACTATTCCACTGGCGTTGGTGTAATGGTACGCAAACGTGATCAGTGAAGAAGGTGCTGGCGCCGAGTTCAGGGTGTATTTACCCTCGGCTTAGCTTAGCAAAGCTTACGATGGCTTGATCTTGTCTAGCATTTTTGTGTAGACCATTTCAGTGCTTGGTGGTGTACTTTTCCACAGTGGTGTGGCGATGGTCGCTGCGGTGCTGCGGCTGTGTTTGAGGTGGCGATTGAAGCGGCGGCAGTGACGGCAAATGATAAGGTGTAAACGCACTTCAAAGCGCTTCCAGCCAGTGTACTCAGCATCAATATAGTCACTGGTAAGATCGGTGAATTGTTGGCAGTTCAGCATTCCCCGGTCTCCTGATAATGATTGATAACGGCCATTAACTGTAGCCGAGCACGGTGTAATAGTACTCGGACATTGGCGTTGCTTAATTCTAAGGTGACAGCAATGTCACTCAATTCGCATTGCTCCACATCCCGCAATAAAAAAACCGCTTTTTGCTGCTCAGGCAAAATAGTCAGGGTGTGCTCTATACAGCGGCGCAATTGTTCCTCTTCCAGCATGAGCTCAGGGGTATTGATATCCCAGTGCTTGGGCGGATTTTGCCAGTGGCCGCTGCCGTTAAAGTGTTCCGCCGCCACCGCCGGCCCTAAATCTTCAATATCGCCGTAACTGCTGTGGCGCTTTTCATGGCGTAATCTCGACTTGGCCTCATTGCTGACAATCTGGATCATCCATGTGGACAGACTGGCGCGACCCTCAAAGCGGCCAATGGCCTTGTATATAGAAGCCCACGCCTCCTGAGTGACATCCTCGGCAAAAACATCGCCAACAATGGCTCGGGCCACTATCAATAATTTTTGATGATAGTGGGAGATCAGCACTTTAAAGGCATCGCCGTCTGCCCTTTGCAGGCGCTGAATAAATTCTTGGTCAATCGGGGGGGGCAGACACTGCAGTTTCCAGTTCAGAAGATGAGTTCTAGTCTCCCCGATTTTGCTGCCCTCAAGCAAGCGGTCATTACGATATTGTCAGTGCTTGTTCGAGAAAGCCCGCGCCAGCCAGAAATCAGCGCTAACAAAACGGCCGCCACCCATCACTATCAATGCCAACAACATTAAAAAATAGGTCGCGGCAAATTCAATACCATTGTTGAGAATGACAACATTGCCACTGCTGGTAAGCCACTCGTAATTGCCATGACTTTGTAAAAGCGAGCGTGCGGCTTCAAGTTTATCGGCTGACTCAAGTACCCGCGCATTGGCAAACGGCGCCTGGACATCGGCGATGGCTTGCCAGCCGTGGGGCCAGTGCACGGTAAATGCGGCCACCAGCATGGTGATGGCTAGGGGCAGGGATATCCAGCGGGTGGCCAAGCCGACCAGCAATAGTATGGCGCCAAGTAACTCCGTGCCGGTGGCCAGCGCAGCCATCACATAGGGAAAGGGTAGGCCCAAGCCCCATTCACTATTGCCGAACCAGGCGGCAGTGTCGCTAAAATTGGCCAGCTTGGTACTGCCAGCCATCCACATTATCGGTGCTAAATACAGGCGCAGGCCCAGCGCGGGCAAACCCTGAAGAGGCCTCAGGCTGTCGGCGAGGGTGTCTTGAATGGCGCTCGCTCGCTGGATAAGTCCAGTCATAAATGATCCTTAGAAAGATATTTCGTATGCCATTGAGACGTAGTGAGTCTAGCTCTGTTACAGCTCCGCAAAAATAAAATGCCTGCCGACGCCTAAAGATTGATATTTGTAAATTTCAATCTTAGTGGAGGTTTTGCACTGGTTAATTCTGGATGGGCTGATTATAGTGAGGCAGCTTTTGATGTGGGCTTGAGTTTCCACTTTTTCATTGAGGATAGTGCTCGTTGACGCTACTTGAAGATAAAAAACAACTGGTCACGGGGCTATTGTTATCCCTGTCGGCGGTGTTTTTTTCCAGCACAATCGCGGCGGTTAGTAAGGGGCTGTCCGCAGATGTGCATGTTTCCGCGATTGTATTTTTCCAGTACGGCATCAGCTTTTTATTGACGCTGCCGGCTATTCTGCGTGCTGGTCGCGGTAGCGTGAAAACGACAAAGCCGGCTATGCATCTGTTGCGTGGGATTAGCGGCTGTGCCTGTTTCTATTTGTTTTATATTGCTCTTGGTCATATCAGCTTACTGGAATCCACTTTGCTGCGTGTCTCTGCACCCTTAATGGTGCCGCTGGTAATTTTTGCTTGGTTTAAGGTGGGCGTGAGTTCCTCGGCATGGCCGCCTCTAATTATCGGTTTTATCGGTGTGTTGCTGGTGTTAAATCCCAGTTTCTCTGGTTTCAGTGTCTGGCATTTACTGGCGCTGGTGTCGGGTTTGGGCTTGGCGATATCAATGGTGAGTACCCGAGAATTGGCAAAAACTGAGCCGCAAAGTCGCATTTTATTTTATTATTTTGTGGTTTCCCTCGCGGTGAGCCTGCCCTTTTTTGTCATCAACTATCAACCCATTCCCTCATCGGCATGGCTGGGGCTTATCTATATAGGCGTTACCGCCTATTTGAGTTTTGTGCTTTATACCATGGCATATCGCTATGTCTCTGCTGCAGCGCTGGCACCCGCGAGCTATTTTGCGGTGGTTTTTAGCGGTTTCTTTGACTGGCTGATTTGGGATCATGTTCCCAGTACCTTGACTACCGTTGGCATACTTTGCGTCGTATTTGGTGGTGTGCTGGTGCTGCGACCCCGACCGGAATCAGAGCCAAAGCACCGCTAGGTCGAGTGCGCTAAGGGCGATAAAACCAAGAATTGTTTGTGGGCTGAGCCATTCAATTTAATAGCGCTACAGATCAGCGGTATCAACACCAAGTCGGCGTGCAAGTAAGCGGAATACGGCGGAGTTGGCGCCGAAACCAATATGACTTGCCGCAAGCTTAAAGTTTTTTACCTTGCCCTGACCTCTACTGATCGCCATTGATGCAGGCACTATACCGTCATAGTGGCTATAGAACACATCAATGGGAACCTCACCGGAATCAATGTCAATGAAAGCTAACCACTCCAGCATTTCTTCATAGCTTACATCGGTTTTGCGAAGCCACTGCAACGACTTAACCAGGGGTAGTTCTCGCAAATTGCCCATTGGCGAGCCCAGGGTAATAACACGTTGAATCTTGTCTGGATGACGGCTCGCCAGCTTGCGCGCTAGTACACCGCCGAGACTCCAGCCAATCAAAATTACTTTGCTATCATGACGCTGTTGAATATAGTCCAAACGTGATTCCAAACCGTCCAGAGATTGCGAGATACCATTCATGGCATCCCTGAATTGGTATAATTTCCAGGCTTTCACATTGGTACCCTGCTTCCAGCGATAGCTCTGGTAGCCGATTTTCTTCAGATACTTTCTCAACACAGTTGTCGACCAGTCGGACGTCGAAAATGGCGGTAATACCAATATCGCTTGACCTTTGCCTTTTGGGACATTTTGCAGACAACGCCAGCTGGTAAATACGTAAGCAAGTTCCACGGCAGAGCGATGCAGTTCGCTCAAACTTAAATGCAAACCAGGGGGGTCAATATATTTTTCTGGCATAGTAGAGGTCTCAAGTTATTGTTGTCATCTTATTTTAAGGCAGCGCATCGGCTTGCACGGTATAAGAAAAGTTCACTGCTTTTAAATAATGCACTATTACGTTAGCGCACCCAGTTCATTCAGTGTCTGTAAGTCGGCTTCGCCATAGCCAAGCTCGGCTAAAACAGATTTAGTGTCAGCACCCGCTTTACGAGGTGCAAATTCCACCTTAGAAACCGTGCGACTAAAGCGCGGTGCTGGCGCAGGCTGAACTTGACCCGCAATCTCTATATAGGTTTCGCGCGCGACATTGTGCGGGTGTTTTACCGCTTCACGATAGTCTAGTACTGGCGCAAAGCAGACGTCGCTGCCCTCCATGATTTCACACCACTGCGCCTGAGTTTTAGTTTTAAACGCGGCAGCTATTTTCTCTTTTAGAAGTGGCCATTCACTGGCATTACCCTGCCCAGAAAAAGCCTCAGGATCTAATTGCAGATGCTCAATGAGCAGAGCATAAAACTGTGGCTCTATTGAACCTATGGAGACAAATTCACCATCGAGGGTTTTATAGACATCGTAAAAGTGGGTCGCGCCATCTAGTAAATTACTAGCGCGTTTTGGTCCCCACACGCCAAGGGCATCCATTGAGTAAAACATCGACATTAGGCTCGCAGAGCCATCGGTAATGGCCGCATCAATAACTTGGCCTTTGCCAGAGGTCTTAGCCTCTAATAGCGCCGCTAACATTCCCATCACTAAAAAATGACTGCCGCCGGCGTAGTCACCGATTAAGTTCAGTGGGGGTACCGGCGAATCTTCTCGGCCAATCGCGGCGAGTGAGCCGGTGATAGAGATATAGTTAATGTCGTGGCCTGCAGCCTTTGCCAAGGGTCCGGTTTGGCCCCAGCCGGTAATGCGGCCATAGACGATTTTGGGGTTGCGTGTCATACAGGCATCAGGGCCTATGCCCAAGCGTTCGGCAACACCAGGACGGAAACCTTCAAAGATGGCATCGGACTTCTCCACTAATTTAAGCAGGACTTCAATGCCTTCCTTGGTTTTCAAATTCAATGCGATGGACTTTTTACCACGGCAGTTACAGTCGAAGTCGGGTGGTAGGCCTATCCCCCCCGGTTGTGATGAGCGCTCAACCACGGTCACTTCTGCGCCCATATCAGCGAGCAGCATGCCGGCGTACGGGCCGGGACCAATGCCCTTGATTTCAATTATTTTAAGACCTGCTAAAGGACCCATGCCCAGCTCTCCTAACCACACAATTAATTTGAATTCTTAGTATCTATACTGACGTGGCGAAAATCTTGGTGTTCACGCCACGGCTTACACATCAACCCTAGTCGAGATTATTGATGTATTTGTCAGAGAAAATATGACGGCTAATTATTAGCTTCATAATTTCGGAGCTGCCCGCCAAAATGCGATTGATTCGCGAACCCTGAAACATCTGACATATCTCGTATTCGCTCATATACCCGTTGCCACCGTGCAGTTGCACACCTAAATCGAGCATTTTCCATTCGATCTCGCTGGATTGTAGTTTTGCGACGGCAGCTTTTTCGGCGGTCAACAGACCGGCGTTAGACAGCTGCACACAATGATCAACATAGGTTTCAAGAACATCGATCTCAGCTTCCATTTCGGCCATTTTAAATTGCGTGTTTTGCATTTTAGACAGCGGCTTGCCGAACACCTTGCGCTCCATAACATAGGCACGGGTGATGTTGAACGCTGTTCTTGCGCTAGCAATATTGCCGACTGCAGCGATCAGTCGCTCTTCGGCTAAGCCCTGCATGAGATGCAGGAAGCCCATGTCGCGCTGGCCCAATATGTTTTCCTTCGGAATTTTGACGTCGTTGAAAAACAACTCCGCGGTATCCTGGGCATGCATGCCCATTTTTTCTAAATTCTGGCCACGTTCAAATCCTTCCATACCTCGCTCCACGACGACGAGGGTCATGGCGTGAGGGTTATTGTCCGGATCAGATTTTGCGGCAACAATGACCAAGTCGGCATTGATACCGTTAGATATATAGGTTTTTGAGCCATTGAGAATAAAATGATCACCCGCATCAACTAGTGAAGCACGCATACCTGCTAAGTCACTTCCGGCGTCAGGCTCAGTCATCGCAATAGCGAGAATAGATTCACCGGTTGCGCACTTCGGCAGCCAGCGAGATTTTTGCTCAGCAGTACCAAAGTCATCGATATAAGGCGCAACCAAGCGACTGTGCAGGGTCAAAAATAGCTCTGCGCATCCAGCGCGAACTGCCTCCTCGATAAATATTTGCTCCCAGCGAAAGTCCTTGTCGCCCATACCGCCGTACTCTTCGTCGGCCCATATTAGGAGAAAGCCTTTTTCACCCGCTTTTTGGAAAAATGCTCTATCAAAAATACCATCAATACGCGCTTTTTTTACATGGGGGGCAATTTCTGTTTCAAAAAATTTACGTACTGATTCTCGAAAATAATTTTGTTCTTCAGTAAAATTTCGCATCGTTACTTACCTGCCAGATTATGAGTTCATAAAAAACGGTGGCCTATTTTAACAGACCACCGCATAGCGCCATGGCGCATAGTCATTTCTAACTCTGGGTGTTATGCGAAGGTATCGCCTTTCGCCAACATCTCAGCCACTATTGCCGGCGCCTTGAAACGCTCACCATAGCTTGCTGCAAGTTCGTCGCAGCGGTCGCTGAAGCGCTGCAGGCCATAGGTGTTTACAAACTGTAAGAAGCCACCGGTCCACACTGGTGCGCCAATGCCCATCACCGAGCCAATGTTGCCGTCGACTACGGTGCGCAATACACCTTCTTCTAGGCACTTAATAGACTCAATAACCTGACGGAACAACAGGCGGTCTTTCACGTCTTGATCGGCAATGACAAGCTCTGGCTTGTAGTACTTTTCCAAAATTACCGGCCATACCGTTTTACCCGACTCACTCCAGTCGTAGTAACCGCCACCGTGATGGCGGCCGCCACGATCATGTTCTTCAACCATCAAATTAACAATTTCCATAATCTGACCGCGATCACCCAAATCAAGCCCCATGGCTTTCCAGGTGGCGCTGGCTTTGTGCTGTAGCTGCTGACTGGTTTCGTCTGTAATTGTCAGCGGGCCAACCGGCATCCCCAGGGCTTTACCTAGGTTATCAATTTTAATGGGGTGTAAACCTTCATGGATGAAACGCGCGCCCTCATCGAGATAGGTACCAAATGTACGAGAAGTGAAGAACCCCATCGAGTCGTTAACGACAATTGGTGTTTTACGAATTTGCTGGGTGTAGTCAAAGGCCTTGGCAAGGGCTTCATCGCTGGTTTTTTCACCACAGATAATTTCCACTAAGGGCATCTTATCTACAGGTGAGAAAAAGTGAATACCAATGAAGTTTTCTGGCTTGCTGCTGCCCTCTGCTAATTTGGTGATGGGCAGCGTTGAGGTGTTGGAACCCCATACGCCGTTTTCAGCTAAGTACGGTTCCAAGTCTTTGGTCATATTCTGTTTGAGTTCAACATTCTCAAACACCGCCTCAATAATGAGATCGCAACCACGCAAATCCTCGTTATCCGTGGTGGGATTAATCAACGATAAGATTTGATCACGCTTCTCTTCCGTCATGCGGCCCTTAGCGACGCGCTTATCCAGAAGCTTTTGAGAATAGGCTTTGCCTTTGTCCGCACTAGCTTGCGAAATATCCTTTAAAACAACGTCGATACCGGCCATCGCGGACACGTAGGCAATACCTTGCCCCATCATGCCTGCGCCGAGAATACCGACTTTCTTAGTGAGGTTTTTGGCTTGGCCTTCTGGGCGACTTGAACCGGCATTAATCTTATTTAAGCCAAAGAAGAAGGTGGTGATCATGTTCTTCGCTTCTGGTGTGGTCACCAAATAGGCTAAGCCGCGACTTTCTATCAGCATTGCCGCATCAAAGCCCACCGTGGCGGCCTGCGCTGCGCAATCTAGAATTTCTACCGGTGCGGGCAACAAACCACGCGTTTGCTTAAAGAGCATTGCCGGAATAACAGGTAGCACTTGGGTGTTTTGCGGATCACAGGCTTTGCCACCGGGAATTTTAAAGCCCTTAACATCCCAAGGTTGTACAGCGGCACTGTCATTGCCTTGCATTTCTAAGATGTAGGCTTTGGCGCGCGGCACTAGCTCTTCAATGCTATTAACTGTTTCGTGAATCATGCCTGCAGCAAGCGCCATTTCTGGCGTTAATTTTTTACCCTCAACCAGAAAGGGCAGGGCAGTTTGTAGGCCCAAGAGATTGACCATACGCACGATACCGCCGCCACCGGGTAATAGTCCTAAGCTCACTTCTGGCAGGCCTATTTGCACGATCTTGTGGTTGTAGGCAATGCGGTGATTACACGCGAGGCAGATTTCAAAGCCGCCACCCAGTGCCGCGCCATTAATTGCCGCTACTACTGGCACTGGCAGTTTCTCAATGCGACGAAGCTGTGATTTAACATTGCCTAGTTTTTCCATCATCAGGCCTTCTTGGCCCTTCTGGATGGTTAATAGATCTTTTATATTGCCGCCGGCGAAAAACACTTTTTTTGCCGAAGCTAGCACGACCCCAGTCAGGCCATCTTCAGCTTCCAATTTGGCCACGGTTTCGCCCATGGCCACATCGTACTCATCATTCATGGAGTTGACGGGGCCGGTCATATCCATCGTTACGGTGACAATACCGTCGGCATCTTTTTCGTACTTAAATACGCTCATATTACGTCTCTCAAATTTGGTTTCTGTCTACGACCTACTCAATACGCCGCTATTAACTTAAATACGCTCAATAAGGGTACTGATACCCATGCCGCCGCCTACGCAGAGTGATAGCATCGCGCGCTTCAAATTGCGTCGCTCCAGTTCGTCGAGCATTATCGACACCAACATGCCACCGGTTGCGCCCAAGGGATGGCCCATGGCGATAGAGCCGCCATTTACATTGGTAATTTCGTGGTCAATATTGAGGTCTTTCATATAACGCATTGCCACCGAGGCAAATGCTTCGTTAATTTCCCAAAGGTCGACGTCGGCTACAGTTAAGCCCGCTGCTTTAAGGCATTTCAGCGCGGCTGGGCCGGGGCCAGTTAGCATGATAATGGGATCAGTGGAGAGCACTGCTGTGGCGAGAATGCGGCCACGAGGTGTTAATCCTAAGTCTTTACCGGCTTGCTCTGAGCCTATCAGTACTGCTGAAGCGCCATCGACGATACCGGAGGAGTTGCCGGGGGTGTGAACATGATTGATCTTGTCTAGCTGGTTGTATTTCTTAAGTATGATGTCATTAAAGCCAAAGCCGCCGATATCGCCGAAAGAGGCACGTAGGCGACCCAGTGTTGCCACTGTTGAGCCCGGTTTAATGAAATCATCGCGTTCAAGAATCATCAAACCATTCTTGTCGCGCACCGGTAGCACTGATTTATCGAAATAACCACTATCACGAGCGTGGGCAGCGCGGCGCTGAGACTCAGCGGCAAACGCGTCGACGTCTTCACGGCCATAGCCTTCCAATGTGGCAATGGTGTCTGCGCCGATACCCTGGGGGACGAAGCCAACCTTGAGAGCGAAACCGGGATCCTGAACCATGGCGCCACCGTCAGCACCCATCGGCACGCGCGACATACTTTCTACACCGCCAGCGACAACCAGGTGCTCCCAGCCCGAGGCGATTTTTTGCGCGGCCATGTTGACAGCTTCTAAGCCTGAGGCGCAAAAGCGATTAAGCTGCACACCGGCGACTGACTCATGCCATCCTGCATTTTGCACAATCATCTTGGCGACATCGGAGCCTTGCTCATTAATTGGTGCAACGCAGCCCAAAATAACGTCGTCAACATAGCTGGTGTCTAGGTCATGGCGTTGCTGTAGGCCCTGCAATAGTCCTGCACCGAGGTCGATTGATTTGACTTCATGCAGTGATCCGTCAGCTTTTCCTTTTGATCGCGGCGTTCGTACAGCGTCGAAAATGTATGCCGCATGGGCAGATTGAGTACTCATAGAAACCTCGTATAATGGTTAAGCATCTTCTTGTGGCACACAGTGTCTACACTTGAGTGATTATCAGCAATGACGGCAGCCACCAAAAACAGACATTAGGTGACAGGAAAATAATTTTTCGGGTTACACTCTTCACATGACAGACATCACCATTGCCATGCCCTTTGTTAGTCAATCTCTGGAGGGCGCAGCCGCCGCAGGCTATGACACCAAACTCTTTTTAAAAGAGTGCGGGATTTCGCCTGAGCTCTTAGGTCAAAACCAAGCTCGCATCGCACTGGATAATTTTGTGTTGCTACAGCAGCGCGTCATGAAGGTAATGAACGACGAGGGCATGGGGCTTTTTGACAAGCCTTTACGACTGGGCAGTTTTGACCTGATGGCACACGCGATGATGGCGTGTGAAAGTATTGGCGAGATTCTTGAGCGTATGTGCCACTACAATAACTTATTCGAAGTAGGCTTCGTCCACGTTATCGAACAGCGCGATAACCACATAGCCTATCAACTGCATCGCCGTCACCCCGGTGCCGTTAAAAACAGTTATATCGCGACTTCAAGCGCGATGACGATCCATCGCTTTCTATGCTGGATAAGCGGCACCCGAATCCCGCTCGTCAGTGTTCATCTCGACTACCCGCCACCAGCTTGGTCAGCAGAGTACCGCTATGTATTTTACGGCTTCCCGGTTAAATTTAATCAGAAGTACATCGAGTTAAGCTTCCATAAAAGTGATATGTCACTAGCAAATAAGCAGGATTTCACTGGCCTGAATGCCTATGTGGCACGCGCGCCGCGCAATATTTTTACGCCACAGGAAAATCTGAGTTACAGCACCCAAATTCGCGCTGAAATACTGCGCAGCATACATAAGGAAAGAGGGGTGCCAAATATGGAGGAAATAGCAGATCAGCTATCAATACACCCCCAAACACTGCGGCGTCGGCTTCAAGAGGAGTCTACAGATTTTACTTTACTGCGAACTCAAGCTCGACGAGATGTTGCCATCTACATGTTGAGTAAAACGCAATATCGTATCCAAGATATTTCTGATCAGTTGGGTTTTTCAGAAACTAGCGCCTTCGTTCGGGCCTTTAAAAGTTGGATGGGGACCACGCCCATGGCTTACCGAAAGATATAATATAGACTGCCAAGTTTTTTCATAGCAGAGAAAATATCTTCAGTAAGGCTACTGGGGATAGAGTGGATTCAAGCCGGGTGTCTGTTGCTTAGACTTATTAGCCTTGTTATTGCGCAGTTGTTTTAATGCCGCCATGAGCTCAGCCGTGTCAATGCTGAGTTCCTGCCCCGAGTACAAATGGGCATCCAGTTGGCTGCACAGAGTGTGCAGTGTTGGGATGCGCCCGCCGATTTCACTTAGGCTGATATTGCGGTCAAAATATAGGCCGGCCCAATTTTTTAGCGCTTGTCGAATCAAGGCGGGTTCCGCCTTGACGGCCACCAGCTTTTTCAGTTTGGCAAAACTTTGTGCTTCGTTGTCACTGTTACTCGCTGTAATAATTTGCTGGGCCGCAACCGTTGGCTGGCCACGACTGCGCCACCAGGCTAAGGCTAAGCCCAGATTGCTGATCAGCAGCGCAATAATAATAGCGTACAGCCACGAGGCTAGCGGAGCTAAAGAAGCGTTCCCCATACCGATGTTATTGGCCGAGCTTTGGTCGCTTTGATTACCTGTGGTCGGCGCATTGGTGGAGTTGGTCATGGGCTGCTGAAGCTTGGCCGTTAAGGATGGCATCACCTTAAATTTTCGTGCGGGTAAAATCGCCATTTCGGCTTTATTGGTTTTAGTATTCCACCAGGGGATGCTAATTGCAGGCAACTCAAAATCACCACTTTGAGTAGGAATAATCGCCACAGATTCGGTGCGTGATCCTGTCCATTTTGACTGTTCGTCGGCTTTCTCGAGTTTTGCCTGGTCGGGATAGAGCTTGGCATTGGCTAAAGTGTAAGTGGGTAAGCTGGGCAGCTGCGAGCCGAGTAGGCCATCAGCCTGAATGCTGATGCTGCGGGTAATGGAATCACCCACCTGAATATTGTCTGGCTGCTTACTCCAGTTTTCCACCAGTTTGATATTTCGTGCCGGTAGCCACATTGGCCCCTTAAACTTTTGGTCTGGTGGCGAAATTCTTAGGCGATGTTCGCTGCTGCGCTTTACCACCAAACGTCCAGGGTCGAGCATGGACGGCCGATAGCCCTCCACTCTGGCTTGTAAGGTCAGGGCGGGGATGACTAAGTCGCCACTGGTTTGTGGGTAAATAGAATAGCGGCGTTCAATCACTTGATAGTAGCGGCCGTCTACTAGGGTTTGATAGCGCTGCTCACCCCCAGATTCCACCAC
>JBLHPB010000079.1:0-13633 GCA_047624025.1 Zhongshania sp. | reverse complement strand
GCTTATTTAGTAACCTGAGCGCACAAGTTATTGGTGGTTGGTCTGAGGTGATCAGCCCCTACGCCATCGATGGTGATTTCTCACCAATTGATTTCATCAATTTCGGTACTGATGAGCCCGATTATTACGAGCAAAATCTACTGGAGATTCAGTTTACAGGCAGCTTACCAGCGCCTTTTGGCCTGGGTTACGGCATAGACTTTATTTCCGGTGCGTTTGCATCACAGAGTGATCACGGCGTTTCCGTTATCCAGAAAAACGGTACCGGTATTGCCGATTATACCCGCGCGGGTGCATTCTTCGACCCCGCCCCCAGTCTCGTTATACCCTTACCGACTAATGTGAATCCCTCCGATGACGGACGAGGTGAAACCATTTTTGCTTCAACCGAAGTTGACTCTCAGAGCGTCGCTTATTTCGCGCAGTTCGATTGGCTACTCACGGAGACTGTTACCGCTATAATCGGTTTACGCTACGGCGAAGATCAGCGAAAAGGTCGCATTAGTGCCGGCCGCTCTGCGACGACTGTCGCCGCACCTCTGGTTACCGGCCAGGAAAACTTTGATGAGAACATCGAGCAAAGTGACTACGATTTTACGCCTAAGCTAACCCTAACATGGGAGGCAACTGAAGAATTAACACTGTTCGCCACCGCAACCCAAGGCTTTAAAAGCGGCGGTTTCGCTGCCGGGGTATTTAATAACGACAACCTCACCTTTGAACCCGAAAAAGCAGATGCTTTCGAAATAGGTGTCAAAAGCAAACTATTCGACGGTTCCTTAATGTTAAATGGCGCGGTATTCCACACCGAGTACTCCGACCTGCAAGTGCGTAATTTCGATGGCCGCTCAATATTTGTAAAGAACGCTGCCAATGCCAAGACCAGCGGAGTTGAATTCGACTTTTTCTGGCTACCACCAATACCTTACCTTTCGATTGGCGGTAGTGCGGGCTTTGTGCAAGCAGAATATATTGATTATTTGTGCGCGCCCGCAATAGCCGGAACACCGTCTGGCTCAGGCGACCCCTCTTGCTATGACGAGTCAAACGACCCAACGACAACAGTATTAGCGCCATCCTTTCAGGACTTATCGGGTGAGCCCCTGTCCTTTGCTCCTGAAGCCAGCGGTAGCCTGTACGGCAGCTTGCAAATGCCAATTTTACAAAGCGATATAAACTTATTGCTTGGTGTTGACCTTGTCTACCAAGGCGAGCATTTTATTGATACCGATAACGACCCAGTTGCCACACAAAAGGCAACCACCAAGTTCAATATGCGCATAGGGCTAAAATCTTATGACAACACGTGGTCGATTGTCCTTAACGGCAAAAACATCACTGGCAAAGAAGAGTCGGTATTGGTCTTGGATCAGGCCAGCCTACCCGGCAATTATGTCGCCGCAGCACTGCCCTATGAACCTACGTGGAATTTAAATTTACGCTACGAATGGCAATAAAATATTACTTAGCAAACCGCTAACGGGATATTCGGTATGGCAAACCATAGTCATACCGAGGACCTGTAGCGGCAAGATCGATTAACGCCGATCCAGGCGCCTAACAATACCTACAATTTAAGAGAAGACGGCGTAACTCATATTTGAGAGAGCTAGGGTACGATTAAAATAAATCGATTTGGCGCAATAATGAGCGCGACAATATTTAGCTCAAGTGTACTTGCTGCTGCCGGCTCAAGCACTACTGACCAAAGTAAATCCCGGATAATCGAAAAAGTTTTCGTTACGGCATAGAAAAAAACCCAAAGCCTGCAGGATGTTCCGGTATCCGTATCCAGTTTTGATCGCGACTAAATCAGCGATCTTGCCTGCCTAGACATCGGCGAATTGCCTCAATACACTCCAAATGTGAAATTTAATAATGCATTGGGGCATTCGCCAGTTTTGACTATTTGGGCCTTCGGCACACCACCGCTAGGACGCGACCTTGAGCCCTCAATAGGTTTGTCGATTGACGATGTTTTTTTTGGCCGTTCAACGTATATCAATGACGCTAACGTTGATCTTGACCGTCTTGAGGTTCTCCGCGGCCGCCAAGGGCACCTTGTTTGGAAAGAATACCATAGCAGGCGTGTTTAATTTTACTACACGTGACTCAGACTTCAGCGGTTCGCATTATGCCAGTGTCGGCACCGGTGAACATCAAAGGATGCCGGCACCCCCACCGCGAGCGCTAATTATCAGAAATCGGCCCGATCATGGGAGCTGTGAGCACGCTCAGCGCCAGCAACGACGCGATCTCGGCGAGACTACCGGACAGCCCCAACACCTGATTAAAATAGAAAAAGAGCAAAAGAGAAAAGATGCGAACGCCGCCGCTTTTGCTCGCGCTGCAAATTGACCTACACCATATCCTATCTTCAAGCCCAATTTCATTGCTGGTATACCGGCCGGTTCATAGCTTATTACGCAGATACCCGAGTACCGGTTCCGACACTACATCAGGTAGGAGTCCGGTATCGATAGCCGGCAGCTCTCTCCCTAGCAAAATCGGCTCGGTAAGGTTTCGCTAGATGACCAGTGTAAAGTTACCGGAGAGTGGCTCTTTGTCACCGTTGTAGACGATAGCAGCGGTCACGGTGATCATGTTGTAGCCGTGGCCAGCCAGTCGATCTGCTTATTGCAGGAGTAGGTCACGGTGACCACCGCCTGTTCCGCAACTTCAAATCGCTCCGGCAATTATACTGCGAGTTTTTCCCGATCGATGATAAAAGACATGACCATCGAGGTGACATCGTGATACCAATCGGAGGTGCCCGAGCCGGTGTAACGCGGGACAAAATGCGCCAGCATGACATGGCTGGCATTAGGATCAAGTTTAAACATCAGATAATTTTTCTATGACGATTACTTGACCGTATAACGAAAGTCCAAATGGTAGGAAGGCTCATCGGGCAGCGAAGCGTATATGTAATTGCCAGAGATTAACGGCTGATCCAGCGTTAACGCGTTTTCTTTCTGACGGGTCAGATTCTTCGCATTGAAAACTAATGACCAGCGACCGCCTTCTTCTTTGATGCCGATACGCGCGTTGACCTTGGTGGTTGCCTCCTGCCTGGAGAATGGGTCATTGTCGGTATCGGTAAAGTGTTTGCCCTGATAGATGGCATCTACACCAAGCAAAAGATTAATACCGGTATTGAGTAACGGCATATCGAGAGATGTGAACAGGCTGGCACTCTTTTCAGGAGCGAAAGCCAACGGTTGATCAGAAAGATCCTGAAATGAGGGGGCAGTAGGATCATCCTGGGGGCCGGTATTCTCGTTGTAGCAAGACGGATCACCGGTACCGGAAGCAGTACCTGCTACTGGAACTGCGCATAGATATTCAGCGTACTTGGCATCGACGATGCCACCACTGCCACCGATGGACAGATACGGCACCGGCGGTAACCAGAAGAAGTCAAACTCGAAGCCCGTAGTTGTTGCATCTGCAGCATTGGTCACGAAAATCTTGGTGCCGTCGAAGTTGCGAACCTGCAAGTCAGCATATTGAGTATGAAAAAAAGCACCGTTAAAAATCAGTGAACCGTCAAATAATTTGCTCTTGAAACCGATTTCGTAAGCATCAGCAGTTTCCGGCTCGAACGTCAGATTGTCATCCGTAAAAACTGCCGCAGCAAAACCACCGCTTTTGAATCCCTGGGTGTACGTGGCGAATATAGTCAGATCCTCAAGAACCTCCCAGCTTACTGTTAACTTTGGCGTGAAGTCATAATCACTGCCTTTGAGTACTACGTCGAAATCCTCCTGACCTGTGGTGAACGGACCCGCTCCTGGCAAGCCGTCTTTGCCAGATGAAATATTCCCGACGCGTTTGTCTTCGCCGTAGCGTAGACCGAGTACAAAGGTGAGAGTGTCGGTCACCAGCCAGTCGTATTGCATGAAGTACGCTACGCTTTCGGTTTCCACTGCGGTACTAGCAAACAACCTTTCCCCCTGGTCCTCATCATCAAGAGTCAGAGGAAATGGGGCGGATGGAAAAAATGCGAAATCAGATTGTGGGTCGTAAATAGCACCGCCACCTGCAATATAAGCTGCGAAACCAACGCCATTAGTCTGTGAGATGGTAGTGCCATTTTGGGTCTCTGCGGCAAAAGCACCGATCAGAAAATCAATGCCGCGGCCAATGCCGAACAAACCCGGTAAGGTGCCGCCAAAGCGGACTTCGACGTTTTGCTGCTCGTAGTAATTCGGCTCGTTCGGGTCAGTTCCAAAATTAATAAAGTCAATCGGCGAGAAGTCGCCGTCTATGGCGTAAGGGCCCTCAAACTCTGACATAGCTGCGATGAACGTCATATTAAAGTCGTTAGCGTATCCAACATCACCCCAATCTTTGGTGTACTTGATGTTAGCTGAAACGGTATCACGATCAGAGAACGTTGGACTGTCCATAGAGGTTGTGTTGTTCCATGGGTCATCTTCAAATTCCGGGTCGCCAACATCGGGGTCGCGAAACTGATCCTTTGAACGCGGACTGGCTTTTGCTATTTGTGTGATCAGTCCGACCTCACGGTGCTTTGACGCCCAAAAATTCAACAACAAGACAGAAGATTCACTGATAAACCACTTCAGTTTGAGCCGGCCACCGAGATCTTCAATTTCGTTCTGTTCGTTGCGGGCGGTGTTGTAGACATGGCTATCAACATACCGCGAGCGAAGAGCGATTCGGGCGGCCAACTTATCTTCAATAATCGGAAATGAGACCGCGCCTTCAGCGCGAAGGTCGTTGTACTTGGCTTTGGCCAAATTGATATAGGCGTTACTATCGAAGTCCGGTTCTCCTGTGGTGATACTGAAAACGCCGGCAATGGTGTTTTTGCCGAACAACGTACCCTGGGGTCCGCGAAGCACTTCCATTCGAGCCATGTCGAAGGCAGTGTCGTTGATATAGGTCGCGCGGCCATAAAATACGTCATCGATAGAAAGCCCTACCGAGGGCTCCAGCCCGCGACCCAGTGGCGGCGTACCAAAACCACGAATGGTCAGTACCGGCGAATGGCCCTGTGAGGCGTTAAACTTTACGTTCGGGGTGTACTGCACCAATTCCCCGATATCAGATATCGCCTTGTCGTTGATGAAGTCGCTTTCAAAGCTGGCCACAGAAATCGGCACGTCCTGCAAGTTTTGCGCTTTTTTCTGTGCGGTAACGATGACCTCTTCAATGACCCGACCTTGACCGAGCGCTGCTGAAGCGCTTACAAAATTAACAAAAACAAAGCCGACGATGGAAATACGTTGCAACATGATTGAAGCCTATCTCGTTATTATTATGCTGCAATCTGTTTACTGGCGCAGCAGGATCAGACTAGAATTTTACAAGAACCGAGGATGCACCACCACGACCTGCCACGTCTACTTCCTTATAATATTATCAATATTGTTTCACTGCTGTCCCGTAAACTTTCATATGAGCTTTAACTGATTAATATCAGCTCACCTTTATCACACCTTAAGTCTTTGTTTTTCAACAGGTAGCGACGATCAATTTCGGCCTCCGCATTTCGGATATAGATATAGCCATCACGTGCTCGGTGTTCATGCTGAAACAGCAAGAGATGTTCACGAACTGTTATTAGGTCGCTCATTGGAGAAAAATTCTGAAATATCTTCGACAACACCACCTCAGAAAGTTTTTTATGAACGTGCAGCACAGGAGCTGTAAGCGGAATTAGAGCCCCAAGTATTTTTCCCCTTTGAACTGAATATTTTTCTTTGCAGCATACACAGATGGTCGTGCATGCTTGAAATCATTTTTTTGATTCTTACTAGGGACGTAAAGATAATTACTGAAGGACACTAAAAGTTTTTTGCATGATCCACTTTTCAGATGAAAAACCCTATCGAGTTCATCTGGCGTCTTACCCGCCGCGAACACAAGTGTTTCTACTTCACTCAAACTGAGCCGGTAGAGTGTTCTCAGCGCAGAAATTTGTATTCTAGGCTCACCGTATAGCTGCGCTGTATCTTGAGAAAGGCGGCCAACCATTACTTGGGGGAAGCCCCTGACAGGCCATTCGCCACACTGACTGACACACAGCAACAGTTAAAGGACTAATTTACATCCCTACTGATAGTGAGGTATCACTAAAAAGCATACCTCGCTTGTGTTTGAATGCGACAGGCATTTACTTCTAAAGCCAGTGCGATGCAGGCAGCTAGAGAGTTAAATTTAGGCTGCGAATCGCAGCCAATGTTAAATTCAAATAACGAAGCCACTTAAGATTGCATCCGTTTTTTATAGCTGGAATAACGCGGGTTATCGACCGCCATTTTAGCCAGCGTGACTCGCTCCAACATAAGCAATAACTCTGCTTCTCGGCCAGCCAGTTCATCATGACGAATATGTTCAATCAAACGTTCCGTCAAACTAGCCAAGTCTCCCTCTGCACCCAGATACTGCTTCAAGTCATTTAATTCTTGGTCTTGTACTGCCTCGGATGTTGAGACTTGCCGAGCGAGAATTTTCAGCAAATTATTGGCAATGCGCAGCTTGTATTGCAGACCGGCATCCGTCACGACGGGTGAGATTTCCTCTGCCAGAAAGTCGGCTAGAGCCACACAGAGCTGCTCACTATTGGGATAATGATTTGGCATCAGCTAAGCCTCCCGCAAAAGATCAATAATATCGAGCTCACACTCAGACACCCGGCGGCCTATCGCCAGTTTTTCCAAGGAACGCTCACGTCCACTGAGATGGCTGTCGCACTGGTATAAGCAGATAACTCCCCACTTCAATACGCCAAATACTTCCCAGTACTTTACTGCAAGCGGATCAACAACACTGCCAGAGGCTAACTCATAGGCTTGGTATAATTCTTCACGACTGCCAAAGCCGCCGACGGGTTTATCAATCCGACCAAAGCGCCAGGAATTAACGCATAGCCAGCCCAAATCCTCCATCGGATCACCAATATGGGCCAACTCCCAATCCAGCACAGAGCGAATGCCCTCAGCACCAACCATTAAATTGCCATTGCGAAAATCGCCATGCACAAGCGTTTGACACTCAGTTTCAGGTCGATGCTCCCGCAGCCAACGAAATGCGTATTCAAACACCGGTAGCGCTTGCTGATAGCCCAAATAAGCCTGCCGATAGAATTCCAATTGACCGGCCGCAGCAAAATTTGGCAGATGCGAAACATCGCTTAGTGCCACGCGGTGAATTGCGGCCAAAATATCGCCGCATTGCCGCCCCATACTCTTGCGCGCCTTGGCGTAGGCTGGGTCGCGGAGAATTTTCTGCGGTAGGGTCTCACCATGAATGCGGGCCATAATAAACCCCTCACCCAAGCCGTCTTGAGGATTTAAAACCAGCAGCGGTAGGGGCGCAGGCACACCAGCGGCAACGGCCGCCGTAATCACCCGCGCCTCATCCGCTTTATTCAGGGCGCCGCCAAACTGATGTGCGTCATGACCACGACGTAAAATAAACTCGCCTTCGCCATTTTCGTCGGCAAGTGTAAAGGCCCAAGTTTGCGCCGCTGCACCTGCAGTCAAACGTTGTAAACCGCTGACAAACGATCCGGCGCGGTAGCGTTTATCCAATACTAACTGCAACTGTTGCACTAACTCAGCCGGGCTTTGCTCTAGGAATCGCTCACTCATTAGGAGGCTGACCATTCGGCATCGCGCTCACCAAAATCCCAACCCGGTCCGTCACCGCGATAACGCTTTAACACTTGTTTGGCCACCGACTGAATATGCACCTCATCGGGTCCGTCATAAACCCGCGCCTCACGTGCATGACGATACATTCGACTGAGTGGAGTATCGTCAGTCAACCCTGCCGCACCGTAAACTTGGATAGCGCGATCCACCACATTGTGCAGCATTCTGGCGCCAAGTACTTTGATAGCGCCAACCTCAACTCTCGCCGCATCGCCACTGTCGATACAGCGCGCGGCATGCAGGGTGAGCTGACGGCAGGACTGTATTTCAGCCAAACTGTCGAACACATGCTGTTGCATCAATTGTTTTGCCGCCAGCGGCTCGCCAAAGGCACTGCGCTCATGAAGACGCTCGCACATTAAGTCGAAGGCGCGCTGGGCCTGCCCCAACCAACGCATGCAGTGGAAAATACGCCCTGGCCCCAAACGCCGCTGCGCAATCAAAAAACCTTGACCGCGACCGCCCAGAAGATTTTCGGCAGGAACGCGGATATCTTTGTAAGCCACCTCAAAGTGACCGCCGTTAATACCCAGTACCGGGGTGTCACGAATAATGTCATAGCCGACACTGTCGGTAGGCACTAGGATCATACTGAAGGCTTGGTGGTCGGGAGCATCGAACTCTGTGCGACACATAATGGTGGTGTAAGTAGCAATGTTAGCGCCCGTGGTAAACCACTTGCGGCCATTGATTCGCCACACACCATCTTCCAGTACCGCACTCGTTTGCAGCTGGGTGGGATCAGAACTGGCGATATCTGGTTCGGTCATGGCAAAGCTAGGACAGACATCTCCGGCCACCAAGGGTTGTAAATATTTTTCCCGCTGACTGGCTGAGGCGTATTGATTGAGCATGATGGCGTCTTGCAAGGTATAGGTGCCAAACACTCGTTGCGCATACTCAGAACGACCAATAACCTCGTTGATATAGACGTAATCAAGAAACGGCATGCCCTGACCGCCAATTTCCTGCGGATGGCCAAGCGCCCACAGCCCCGCCTTTTTGGCCTCGGCCATCAGCTGCCCAAGTAGCTGCTCAGAGGCCTGCCTGTCATCACCCTGCAAAACCGCTTCAGCGGGATATATACGCTGCTCTAAAAAATCTTTTACACGCCGACGCGTGTCCATCCAAGCCATCGAAGCCGCCACTGCCAAACACCTTTTTTAGTCTTATTAAGCTCAGCCTATACAAGCAAGCTGCAAATTTATTGTCAAGTAAATTGACTTAATATAGGATATCCAAAAATAACACATTCTCGCCACCCTTGCTTGTAGACTTATCGAGGCTCTAATCCCATGACACCAACACTGACAGCTTTGCACAATATCCACCATGCTGCCTACCGCTGCCGTGATGCTGAACAGACTCGCTGGTTTTATGAAGACATTATGGGCTTGAAAATGGCCGCTGCCTTTGAGGAGGATATCGACTTTGGCGAAGGCCGCAATCGCCACTTTCTCCACATTTTTTTCGAAATGGCCGACGGTAATTACATTGCTTTTTTCGACGAACCCGGTATTTCACAAGAATCCGACTTTAAACGCAAAGACAGCTTTGAGCTGCACTTAGCCTTTGAAACCGACAGCATGGAAAACCTGCTCGCTTGGCAAAAGAAAATAACTAATGTGGGTAAAACCTGTCTTGGTCCAGTCGACCACGGCTTTGTTCACTCGGTGTATATGTACGACCCCAATGGCATTCAGGTAGAGATTACCTGCCGCGCCACCGACCCCAGCATTATGCAGCATCATAACGACACCGCACGCGACTCGCTGAATGAATGGACGAAGAAAACGCGAACCCTTAAAGAGGAAAACTTTGGCGCTAAAAACTTGGATAAACGCGCATCATAATGGACGGTTTATTGAGGTGGCACCACCACGACTGGCCCCCAACCTTTGGCGAGCGTCTGTTTTAATTGCTTTAGTTGCGACTTGCCAATTCTATCGGCCAATTGCGTCTCAATGCCGATAACCGCTTTCTCAGCATCTTCACGAATATGATCGGCGCTAGAGCTAAACTGAACGATCTTGGCGCGCTTATCGGCTGGGTCGGGTACCAACTCCAATAAGCCATCGTCTCGCATGCTCTGCAATAACTGATGAATAGCCTGCCGGCTCACACCGAGATTGCGCGCTAAATGCGCCGGGCGATTAACCCCTACCGTGATACTGATCATAATCATGGATTTAGTCCGATTCATACGCTCCCAGCCGGCGACCTCCAAACTGGCCTGTAAACTTTCATCCATCCAATAGAGTGCATAGGCCAAGGTGCCAATCAGCAAGTCCTGATGTTCCGCAATTTTCTTCATTTATAAGTCCACATCTATTGATGCTCAATATACGTCAGGGTCGGCAAAGCTGAGTAGTATTAAACTATTATAGGTGCACTTAATCAAAAGGCGCCCAGATCCAGCCCAATTATAGTAAAGATAATTGACATTTAATAGGCAAATTGCTCTACTCCATATTCCACTTTTATCTAAATCGAGTAGCGAGTACCGCCATGAATGATAAGAAAAAAGCCTATGAGCGCATTCCCTATCTGATTTTCTACCAAGACAAGAGTCCGTTCAAAGAAACCTATGGTGGCCCCATGGACTTCGGCGCGCTTAAATCACATTTGCTGCGCCCCGCAGAGCCCAAAACCAATTCGGCCATTGTGTTTATGCATCCCGTCGGCGGCGGCGAATACCTACCAATGATTACCTCATTGGCCAGTGCCGGTTATCCTGTTATTTACTGCCAGAGTCGCTACCCAAACAACGATAGCGCATTGATCATGGAAAAAGTGGCCATCGATCTTGGCAACTGCATTCGCCACGCCAAAAAGAAGTTCGGGTATGACAAAATTATACTCGCGGGCTGGAGCGGTGGTGGCTCACTGTCGATGTTTTATCAAAGTCAGGCAGAGCGGCCAAGTATTACTCACACTCCCGCTGGCGATGTTGTCGATTTAACCGTGCAAGAATTCATTCCGGCAGACGGCATTATGATGCTCGCAGCCCATATCAGTCGCGCTCACACTTTGACCGAATGGATAGACGCTTCAATTTTGGATGAAGCCAACCCCGACCAACGCGATCCAGAATTGGATTTATACAATCCTCAGAATCCTAATCAAGTACCCTATAGCGAGGCGTTTCTGACGCGTTATCGCGCCGCGCAAATAGCCCGTAATCGCAAAATTACCGCCTGGGTTAAAGCAAAACTACTACACCTCAAAGACAGCGGCCGAGAAAACGAAGAACACGCATTTATAGTGCATGGCACCATGGCAGACCCGCGCTGGCTTGACCCTAGCGTTGATCCTAACGATCGCAAACCGCGCTGGTGTTTTCTCGGCGACCCGGAAGTTGTCAATAACGGCCCGGTTGGCCTTGCTCGCTTCTGCACACTCCGCAGCTGGTTGTCACAGTGGAGTTATGACGACTCCAATGCCGATGGCCTGCGCTGCGCAGCAACCATCACTGTGCCTGCACTGGTCATTGGCAATAGCGCAGATGATGCTTGCACGCCCAGCCACACCAATCGTCTGTTTGATGCCATCGGCCACAACAATAAAGAAAGGCATGAGATACAAGGCGCGAGCCATTATTATTTTGGTGAAGAGGCGCAACTAAAGGAAGCCGTCAACCATTGTGGCGACTGGCTGGCACGTAAGAATCTGCTCTAGAAAGGTTTTTCTATTGCCCTATTTATATCGGAATCAATCAATATCAAAAATCTATTTCAGTAGCGCGCCACACACTGCGGCGCGTGGCTACACTAAGGGTTTTTAGCGATTTTCCATTATTTCAGCATCGGGGTCTTTAAAGTAAATACGGAAGGGATATTCTTTATTCTTACCAATGTAAACGTAAAATCCGTAACGGTCATTACTGTAGTCATTCACAAATTCATAGCGCGGGGCAACGGGAAGGTCTTCGGCATTGATTGCCGGGGCACTGACCAGAACCTCTTCAATTTCCATTGCCGGTGAATCGCCTTTGCGAGGCACCGAAATTAGCACCCGGTACTCACCAGACTTCTCGCCAATTTCAACGGCTTCAACCTTGGCACCGGTCTGCTCATCAATAAAGCCGACCCTGGTTTGAATTTCTCCGGTTTCACCTGCCATAGCCGATGTGGATAAAGCCAAGGTGATATACACTGCGCTTTTAAGCAATTTTGTGCGAAGCATTATTCTTGTCTCCAGCGGCTACATATACTCTCGATGCTACCACCCTTGCCAGGGGATAACACCTCAAATACTTGCTGGCATAAGCCCCATGTCAAACTTGGGGACGTAGAACACAAAAAAACCGCCCGACGAAGCGCGATTTAAAGTGTTCAATCTTAATGGCACTCAAACTTCAGCCGCAAAATGCCTCGCCAGCAGCAATGCGCTTGCCCAAGCTAGCCAGATTTTTTGCCGCGCTGCCCAAGGTCATCTCATTATGGCGAAGCCAGGTGCAATACCGCCAAAGGGGATAATCTCGATCGATACCTGTACCACCGTGTAAATGCTGGGCGGCATAGCTAACCCGGTGACCTACATCACCCGCCCAAATTTTAGCTATTTGAACTTCATTGCTGGCCAGTAGGCCGCCATCCAAGCGGCTAATGGCCTGATAGGTATTTAAGCGCAGGCACTCAACATCAATAAAGCAATTGGCGGCGCGGTGGCCCACCGCTTGGAAAGTAGATATCAACACCCCAAATTGCTTGCGCTCTGCGGTATAAGACGCCGTCATCCGCATCGCTTTATCACTGGCACCCAACTGATGGGCGCACAAAGCAACCGTGCTGCGCTCTGCCAGCCAATGCATTAGGGCTGCGCCCTCAGATTCCACGGCCAAAATATCATCTGCTGCTACAGCGACATTGTCTAGGTTGAGCAAGAATTGCGGCTCATAGGTAGTGACCTGCATCGGCGTTAAATGTACACCTTCGGCCTTTGGATCAAGCAATACCACCACCACGCCATTGACGGTCTTAGCTGACAGCAAAATACGATTAGCAATATGCGCAAACGGCACGCAGGTTTTCTCACCATTCAGACGTAAACCCTCGCCCTCTTTCTTGGCGCTGACCAATACAGGCTGACTGGGATCTTCGTTATAACTCTCGCTCAGGGCCGCCGTCAGCAGCGCTTCACCACTGCACACGCCCGGCAACCAACGCTGTTTTTGGGCTTCGCTGCCAAATTGCTGAATAGGCAGCGCTGCTGCCACCAAATGCGATATCAAAGGCAGCGGTGCAATGGTTCGCCCCACTTCTTCAATTAATAAACCTAATTCAAAAAAGCCGAAGCCCATGCCGCCGTATTTTTCATCTACCGCCACGCCCAACAAACCCGCTTGGGCAAGTTTTGACCACAGTTCGCGATCAAAGCGATCGGCTTTATAAGTATCGTACTGAGCGAGCTTCTCCGGCGTCACACTGTCGGTTAGAATCTCGCGGGCGAGGCTTTGCACATCGCTTTGTTGTTCTGATAATCCAAAATCCATGATCCACTCCAGGTATCTAGTTCAGGCGATTAACGCGATGCGCGGGGCATCCACAGTCCGGCTGCCGAAATAATGTCACGCTGTATCTCGTTGGTGCCGCCGCCAAAGGTAATAATCGAGGCGGTGCGATACAGTCGTTCGATACGGGAAGCCAGCGGATTGGCACCCTCGGTACGGCGACTAATCAAAGAGGCCTCACCAATCACCTCGCCCAATAAGCGATATACCTCGATAAAAAACTCCGAACCGTAGACCTTGGCTGCAGAGGCATCGGCCATCTCCAATGTGCCTTCGGTCATTGCCCAGGCCTGCTTGTAACAGACCAATTTCAAGGCTTCGACGCCGGTCCTCACCTTGGCCAAATTAATTTGCACCCAGGGCTCGTCGATCAACTTACCGCCGGTAGGCAATTCCAGCTGCTGGGCCCAGCGCACCACGTTATTAAACATTT
>JBLHPB010000078.1:0-13775 GCA_047624025.1 Zhongshania sp. | reverse complement strand
GCCAAACCCCAGCCGCAACCCAGTTCCAATACGCGACTGTGAGCTGGTAGAGGGTTTTCACGCAAATAGTCGATCAGCAAATAGGCCGCGCCCCAGAGTTTGTTGCCGTGTAATTGACTGGCAGGTAGCTGACGTTTCAATCGGCGCATTTGCGGATGAGAAGCGAGTAGGGCTGTAACGCCTAAATAGTCGCGGCTGTGATTGGCTGGGTTTAACACCGGTGCTCCAAAAGTGGGGGGAGGGCAACAACAAGTATCTTAGCAGTCCGTCAGGCTTTTGAGCAGGCATGGGCGAGTATTTGATGACAGTTTAATAGCCTCCATTGAGGATTTTGGCTGAACTTAAGAGGGCGTAGATGAAACATTTTGATTACGATTTATTGGTTGTAGGTAGTGGTCCAGCCGGCGAGAGCGCGGCATTGAATGCGGTTAAACACGATCAAACGGTGGTGATTATCGAATCACAGGGTACGGTTGGCGGCGCTTGCACGCACCAGGGTACAGTGCCATCAAAAGCGCTCAGGCATATGGTGCGACAGGCTATTCGCTACAATAAAACGCCGATTTTTCGCGACCTTGGTGAAACTCGAACCCTGAGCTATCCGCGCTTGCTCAGTCATGCCAATGAGGTGATTGACCGCCAGGTCGCCATGCGCAGTCGTTTCTATCATCGCAACTTGATTCGACTTATTCATGGTCACGCTCGCTTTGTCAATGAACACACGATTTCGGTCGAGCTCGATGACGGACATCAGGAAACGCTGACGGCAAAAAATGTGGTGATTGCCAGTGGCTCGCGTCCCTATCAGCCCAAGGATATTGATTTTAAGCATCCGCGGATTTATGACAGCGACAGTATTCTGAAAATGACCAATACCCCGGGTAAAATCATTATTTATGGGGCGGGTGTTATCGGCTGTGAATATGCGTCGATTTTCTCCGGAATTGGCATGAAAGTGGAGTTAATTAATGGCCGTGATCGTTTGCTGGAGTTTCTTGACGATGAAATTTCTGATGCCCTGAGCTACCACCTACGAGATATGGGGGTGATGATTCGCCATCGTGAGAATTATCAATCGGTGGTGGCCAGTGACAAGGAAGTAATATTGCATCTGGAGTCGGGTAAGCGTCTGCATGCCGACGCACTGCTGTGGTGTAATGGTCGCAGTGGTAATACCGATACCTTGGGCTTGGAAACGATTGGTTTGGAAATTGACCACCGTGGACAGTTGTTGGTGAACGAGCATTATCAGACCGTGGTGCCAAATATTTATGCCGCTGGGGATGTCATTGGCTGGCCGAGCTTGGCTAGCGCGGCCTACGACCAAGGGCGCTCTGCGGCCGCATCGGCGCGGGGTAAAGAGCATTGTCGGTTTGTGGATGATGTGCCGACAGGTATCTATACCTTGCCCGAGATCAGTTCGGTAGGGCTTACCGAGCGTGAACTGACCGAGGCAAAAGTGCCCTATGAAGTGGGCCGGGCGTTTTTTAAGGACACTGCCCGAGGCCAGATCAGTGGTGAAACCGTGGGCATGTTAAAATTATTATTTCATGTCGATAGTTTGCAAATACTGGGTATCCACTGTTTTGGAGCCGAGGCCGCAGAAATCATTCATATCGGCCAGGCCATTATGAAGCAGCAAAATGGCGGCAATACCCTGCGTTATTTTGTGACGACCACATTTAATTATCCGACCATGGCCGAAGCTTATCGCACGGCAGCCCTAAATGGCTTAAACCGCCTGTAGTAAAATTGATTGTTAGTGCTTACTACGGTTTGCGCTGTCTATTTGTCAGGGTGGTCAATTTTTGAGGGAGAAATGGCAAAGTTCATAGTGGAAAAAGTGCACATTTGCTGAGAATTTTTATTGACAGAAATGGCAAATCATCATAAATAGTGCCCTCAACAACTGCGCATAGTCGAGTGCTTCATTTTGTATCGACGAAGTTCTGGAGCGGACAATATATGGCAAATGATCTGGCCGATGATGATATCGATGACACCCTAGATGGCGACACCACCCCTGATTTTGAATCGCGGCGTGATATGGGTGGTCGAGACAGTAGTATTCGCCGCAAAATTGAAGAGCGTCTTGAGCACAAGCGTCTGATGGATGAGTTGGATCTGTTGGATGATTTCGATTTGTAGTTTGTATGTCGATCCAAGCTTCGGCACGCCTGAGGCTTGGAGTCAGCAATGAGACGTCACTATACAGTGGCGTTTTTTTTGCATAATATTTAAGGTCGCGTCTAAAAAATAGTGATTTTCGCCACTGCGTGAACAATGCGTTTTTAGAGCGGCCGTTAAGATTTACGGGCATGCTTGCTGAAAGCTAATGTCAGGAATAACATGGAATGACAATTTGCATGCAGTAGCCGCTGACGTTACGGTGTGTATAGTACCTAGGTGAAGCTTGGCGGATGTTTTAAATTTCTTCGCGAGGCTGTTTGCGCTAAGAGTACACCCGCGGGGTATTTATGCCCTTAGGGTAGAAAGCGAAGCGATTTTTTTCACTCAGTCAGAGTTTCAATACCTTGCTGGTGTTTGTAATTAATCTAATGACAGGATCAAGTTATGAATCGGAAAGCCTTGTCTGCCGTTTTAGTGATCGTTGGGGTTGCTGTATTCCTGTGGTTTGTTGTCGATCGCTCCTCAGATAGTGAATTTAATGCTAGCCAAGAATTGCTGGAACAAGCTGATTCGGCTGCCCCCACTAAGACCATTAAAGAAACCCTAGCGGTAGAATCGGAAGCCGATTACAGCGAAAAAGCCGCGAAAGTGCCTGAGCCCCCAGCGGCCATCAATGGCAGCGATGAACAATTGCGTCAAACAGCGGCGGGTTTGTCACCTGCATTGGCCGGCTGGTTGCAACCAGCGGAACAAATCCGTAAATGGGTCTCGGCCATTGATCAGTTGGCCAGCTTCAAGTTGCCTACCAAGAATTTGCCGGTGGTGTATAACAAAGAACCGTTTTTGACAGTTGAAACCGAGAAGGGCTATATCAGCGATCCGGGTAATTACACGCGCTGGGATGGCATGGTGACCACGGTGACTACAGTAGACCCGAAGGACCTGGCCATTTACTACAAAAAATGGACGCCGTTTTTAGAAGCAGCCTACAATGAATTAGGTAATCCCCAGTCCTTTGATAATCAAATGCGGACTATGATTGAGCATATGCTGGTGATTGAGCAACTTCCGGGCGATGCGGCGTTGCACCGTCCCAAGGTACTCTATGAATATGTTGATCCAGTGCTGGAAAATGCCGATTCGCTAAGTAAGTGGATGTGGCGTTTAGGGCCAGACAATATGGCCAAGTTGCAAACTTGGTTACGCGAGTTACAAGCCTACCTCTAAGCTGCCTGATAAAAGGCTTTGTTGGTAATTAAAAGCCGCGGCGCCACCCATATGGAGGGCGCAGTTCTGTATTTTTGCTGTGTACACTTGATATTTTGCCCATCAAAATAATTCGAGGTGTGTATGGCAGTATCCCCAGTAAATCTTCAAGGTGCCAAAGTGCTGGTCACGGGACCAACAGGTCAAGTGGCGGGGCCAGTTTTAGCTGCGCTAAAAGATGTGGCTGAATTAACCGCCTTGGCCCGCTTTCGCGACCCCAAGGTTAGAGCGGCCCTTGAAGCTCAGGGCATTCGTACCGTAAGTGCTGATCTAGCTGATAAGGCCAGTTTGGCAGCGTGTCCTCAAGATTTTGATTACATACTCAATTTCGCCGTAGTGAAAACCGGCGAGTTTGATTACGACCTAGCCGCCAATGGCGAAGGTGTGGGTAATCTGATGGCCCATTGTCGAGGTGTTAAAGCGTTTTTGCACTTCTCCTCTACCGCCGTATATCAATATGCTGGTCAGCTGCCGCGCAAGGAGAGTGATCCTCTGGGGGATAATCACCGCAGCATGTTTCCGACCTATAGCATAGCCAAAATTGCCGCTGAAACCGTATGCCGTTTTGCTGCCCATCATTTTGAAATACCCACCACTATTGCCCGGCTCAGCGTGCCCTATGGCAATAATGGCGGTTGGCCCTATTTCCATTTGCTGATGATGAAAGAAAATATGCCCATCGACCTGCACCCTGAAGGGCCGAATTTTTACAATCTACTACACGCTAATGATTATGTGGCCAAGATTCCTTATTTATTGGCGGCCGCAAGCAAAGAGGTGACCACCACCAATTTTGGCGGCTCACAGGCGGTAAGTATTGAGCAGTGGTGTGAGTATTTAGGCGAGTTGAGCGGATTCACGCCCATATTTAAGGAAAATCCAGCGGCATTTGGCAGCTTGGCTATTGATGCCAGCAAAATGCATCAATTGATTGGCGAAACAGCAGTGGACTGGCGACAGGGGCTTCACGAAATGGTGAAAACCCTGTCGCCAGAATTGCTGTTACCCAGTAAAAGGTGATTTCTCTATAGGTAAGTCACTTGACCAATCAGGTGCGGCTTCACGCCACTCTCATTGCGCAGCTCAAAATCTAGACCTAGCTCGGTGCTTTCATGCAGTAACTGCACCTTGCTGGGTAAAAATATAGGTGTCTTGAATTCCACGTGGCAACGGTAACTTGGCGTTTTGATCTGAGCTGAAAGTGCTGCCAGACACGCAGCTTTACTCCACATGCCGTGGATTACCATGCGCTTAAAACCAAGGGCTTTGGCGCTGATGTCGTGTAAATGGATGGGGTTGAGGTCGCCCGATGCCCTTGCATAACCGCGGGCATCACTGCGGGCAATACTCAATGGCTGAGACTCGGCATATTCGCGAGCGGGGCCTCGGGGGGCTTTAGCCGGAGCAGCAATGCCAGTTTTGCAGCGCGACAGATAAAGACTGACGTCTTCCCAGACCAGTTCATCGCCAACATGGGCAGCGCAGTGAAAACTGAACTCGACCCCTTTATCGCTGAGTTTGTGCTCGCTAATTTGGCAGCTCATGCGCAGCTTTTCGTCTGTTTTTACTTCTCGGTGCTGGCTAATGGTATTGCTGAGGTGTACGCAACCCATAGGGGCAACGGGAAAGTTTTTATCCAGCATTAATTTCATCTGCAGCCTAAAGGCCTGAATATGCAGGTAGCTGGCGGGCAAAATATAGCTGCTTTGCTCAAAATTACAGCATGCTTGATAACGCTTTAGCGTTTTCATGTCAGTGCTGAGATTACTCACCACTAAACTGTGATCGGGGAAGAGGGGGTTTTTGCCCGGCGTTTTTCGGGTGATCGCCGCCTTTAGCAACATGGGCAGGGTATTGGGCAGGCGATCTAGTCTTAACTCATTACTTGCGGTCATACCGGTCTATCTCCATACTGAGTCTGGCCCAGTGGTGCGTGATTTTGTATTATAATGAAAACGGCTACGTAATAATTTGCCCGATCACAACGCTTAGTTCGGCAGTTCGGTCAATGCTTTCCCCTTACATACATCGACAACAGAATTCATCCTGAATGATTGAAGTAAATTCAAAGAAATTTTCTGACCTCAGCGACTCCAGTTTTTTGATTCAGCTGGTCTATCCGGCTATGCAGCTCATGGGTCTGGATGTAGATCGTATTGTTAATGAGTGTCGTATATCAACCAATTTACTAGAAGACCGCAGTGCTCGCTTCCCACATAGCGCCCAGCTTCAGTTTTGGCGGGTGGTCGAAGAAGTTAGCGGAGACCCAATAGTGGGCTTGCATTTGGGCGATGCCGTGCAGGTTTACCGGGGGCAGGTACTTGAATATCTTTTCTTGAGTAGCCCTAATTTTGGTGAGGGACTCAAGCGCGCACAGAATTACCAGCGTTTAGTTACCGATGCCATGCAGTTTGAACTGCATCTTGGCGAAACTCAGTGCACCCTAGAGCTTGGTTTTGCCAGTGATGACGACCCTGAACTAAGGCATCGCAACGAGTGTTTTGCACGCTTTATGATTCGTTATTTTCAGGCGCTCACCGATGGCGCTTTTGTGGCTGATGAAATTAACCTCAGCTCCGCAGCTGCAATTGATGTGGCTGAGTACGAGTCTATCTTTGGTTGCAAGGTGAATTTTGATCAGCCCAGCTCGTCTTTGGTCTTTGCCAGCTCAATATTGGCTACCCCGTCTACTCACGCCGAGCCCGACCTATTAAAACTGCACGAAAAATTGGCCAGCAAGCAATTAGAGCGTTTGTCCCGCCAAGATGTGGTGGCCGATGTAAGGCAGATTATTGCTGAAATGCTAGAGTTGGGGCAGCCCAGTCTAGAAAGTGTGGCCAGTCGATTAGATATGAACGAGCGGGTATTGCGCGCTCGTTTAACCGAAGCCGGCACCAGCTTTAACCAAGTTCTGGCCGACTACCGCTGTGTCTTGGCCAAACGCCTATTGGCACGCACTGACGAAAGCATTGCCGACGTGGTTTACCTTACCGGTTTTTCCGAGCCCAGCACCTTTTATCGGGCATTTAAACGTTGGACTGAATTAACCCCAATTGAATACCGTCTACAGAAAAAGGCGGAGCAAAACAGTCAAGCTGAATAGTCCTAGTGGAATCATGATTAATAGTTGTCGCGCTCTCGGAGAAAACTGGCAAAGCGCGGCAAGCCACGGGCAGTAAATCCCTGGTATTTATAGGTGATGGTGCTGCCAATTGCCGGGCGATCACGGCGTTGCAAATCCTTGAAGCCAGAGCCGATTTTAAATTCCCGGCCCTCAGGTGTTGTCACCACCACCGCTCCCAGCATATTACTAAATTTCCCCTTGCCCTCAAAGTGAGCAATAACGATGGCTTCGGCGTCGTCAAAGCGCTTTAACTTTAATAAATCATCACTGCGATAAGGTTTTGCGAGCCCGAGTGAGGGCTTTGCGGGGCCAAGGTCAGGCGCAGGTATGTCGGCTTGATTTTGGCCAGCGCTTAAGCAGAGTGAGGCGAGTAAATAGAGTAGCGGTAGAGTTCGCTTGGTAAGTACTTTAATCACATCCTTGAGGTGTTATTGAAAACGCTGACCCGTCAGCGCTGTCATATGATGTTACGAAAATAGCAGCGGGGTATCTATTGAAATATCGGCGGTCTTTATAGCGGTGATTAGTCTCGTTGAAGCCTAAAAATCACGTCAGCATGATTACCGTGGTGACTGTCATCATTCCTTAATACAAATCGGGCAGTATGTGTATGTTTTCTTACACATGATAGGAACTGAAATGTCTGCTAATGTATCGCCAAAGCATGGCCTGAGCCGAAGAAGTTTGCTGCGCAAAGCCTTCTATTTGTCCACCGCCACAGCGGTGGCACCTTTGTTGTCTGCCTGTGGTGGAACAAGCAGCAGCACTGTGGCCGGTAAATCAGCATCCGGTGCTACAGAGCTATTTATTCCTCGAGGCCCGCTTGCCAATATTGGCGCGCTTAGTTTGGACCCACAAACTCAAATTAGAATCCCTGAGGGCTTCTCGGTTCGCGCAGTGGCGACATCGGGCTTGCCGGTTGCCACGCCCGCAGGCTCGTCACTGAACACCTTCGGCTTTAACTGGCATACCTTGCCCGATGGCGGCGCAACGTATGCATTAGCCGATGGCGGTTGGATATACACCTCAAACTCTGAAGTACTGGGTGTGGGCGGGGGTGGCTGCAGTGCTATCAAGTTTAATGCCGACGGCGAAGTGGTCGATGCCTATCCGATTTTGACCGCTACCACCCAAAATTGCGCAGGTGGTAAAACACCTTGGCAGACCTGGGTCTCTTGCGAAGAAACGACTGCTGGTGTGTGTTGGGAGTGTAATCCCTTTGCCGAAAGTCAGGGCATCGCTAAACCTTCATTGGGGCTATTCGCCCACGAGGCAGTTGCCGTAGATCAGGCCAAGGGCATTATTTATCTCACGGAAGACAATGGCAGTGGTCGTTTCTATCGCTGGGTTGCCGACCCAAACGATATTGACCTTAATACTGGGCGCATGGCCATGGAAACCGGCACCTTGCAGGTAATGAATGTTGCTGGTTTTGAAAATGGCGGCTACCCCTCAAATGCCGAAATGGTCCGCGAGTTACGTGGCGTGACTTGGGTTGATGTTATACGTCCGTCGGAGCCACAAAGCACCGTGCGAAGCGAGCTTTCGGCTGCAGAGCAGGCCGTACCGGGCACCTTGTTTAACGGCGGAGAAGGGCTTTGGTATTACAGCTTGCCAGCTGATGTGAGTCATATTCCTCGCGATGGCAGTGTCGCCACTCGCGGCATCGTGTTTTTTACCTGCAAGGGCGACAATCGAGTTTGGGCCCTAGATGTCGAAAATCAGTTGGCCGAGTTGATTTTTGACAATGAACAGATTGAGCCTGACTTTAATGATGTAGACAATTTAACCATCAGTCCTTGGGGTGATGTGATTGTCGCCGAAGATCCGCCGACCGAGCCCTATTCACGCATTATGGTGGTATTGCCCAACGCAACATCCGTGGTGTTAGTGCAATGTGAGCATCCTGGCTCAGAAATATGTGGTCCCGCGTTTTCACCCGACGGCCGAAAACTGTATTTCAGCTCTCAGCGCCGTGGTGGAGGTGAAACCTATGAACTGACAATTCCCGAGTCAATCCTCTCCAGCTAAGCCTAGCTACTTTTTGATGTGCCGATCTGCGGAGCTGGAGGCCGGAGCCTTCAACTACCGCGATTGCACGTAGAGCTATGCAGAGATCTGTTATTAATAGCGGTCAGTGGTGCTTATTTTTTTAGGTGCAGCTTGGTGTAATATGTTCACTATTCGAGGATACATACGTTCATAAGGGTGTAATGAGTTTACTTAGAATTCGTGCAGGCCAGTCTGCACTGGCGCATATTCAAAAAAACGGGCTGAGCCCCGCTGATATCAGTGCGGTATTCGGTGCCTCTGGTGCAGCCAAGTGGCTGGCAATTTACGGTCTTGATCGTGCTATTTTCTCAGAATGGCTAGTCGATGCTCCTCACCCAATAAATTTGTTCGGTACCTCTGTTGGTGCATTTAAGCTCGCTGGCGCCTGTCGACAAAATCCCGCCAAGGCCTTAGATGCATTGGCTCATGCCTATATTGAGCAGTCCTACCCCAACGGCATCAGTGCCGACTTCATTGCTATAGAAACCCAAAAATTATTAAATTCGGTGGTCGACGCGGCGGGCGTAGACGAAATCCTCTCTCATCCGGTATTTCGTTATCACTGCGCTACCGTGCTGGCCAAAGGCCGCTTGGCTAGCTCCTCTGCGGCCCAGCAGAAATATGCCATGGCGCTGGCCTTCGCGCTGAACGGCTTGGGTCGCAATATTCACAAGAGAAGTATGCAGCGGGTGATATTTGCCGACAGTAGAGCCAACGACGCCCTAGGTGGTCGCGATGCCTATGAAAGCCATCGTGTGGCTTTAAATCGCGATAATTTACGCTCAGCCGTCATGGCCTCAGGTTCTATTCCGGTAGTGATGCATGGCGTTCGCGATGTGCTTGGCGCCCCGGCGGGCATGCACCGCGATGGTGGTCTACTTGATTACCACCCAGCGCCTGGTAATTTGTGGCAGGACGAGGGCCTAGTGCTTTACCCGCATTTCTATGCAGAAGTGACTTCAGGCTGGTTTGATAAATATTTCTTTTGGCGAAAAACTCCAAAAGCCCTGTTAGATAAAGTGGTGTTAATCAGTCCGTCGGAATCCTTCTTGGCATCGACCGAATTAGGCCGCATACCCGACCGCCGAGATTTTCTGAGCATGCAAGGCGACGACGCTAAGCGAAAACACCTGTGGCGGGATTCTGCAACGCGCAGCCTAGAGCTTGGTGAGACCTTTTTGGAATTGGCAAAGTCGGGAAATATTGCAGATCTCGTTGAGCCGATTTGAGCTTATTTAAAAGCCTCTGTTGATGCCAGGGCACTAGCCAAAACATGTTAAAGGCATCCCCCGCTTTTCAATCCATTTACCTTGGGTGGTTACAGCTGGCAACTTACGCCGGCAGTTAATGACTGAGGTATGAGCATATACTCCCCATCGCACTCGAGGTAACCACCCAGAAATACCATGATGAAAATCACACCAGAAGACTATGCGGTTTTGGAAAGTGCTATTAAGCTCACCATTGCCCGAACGGGCCTTAGCTTGGACAATTACACCTCTCTTGGATTAACCGCCAAACGCTACCGGTGGGACATGCTCGAGCAGTCACAAATCAAGATAGGCGACGGCGTCAAGATTGACGGTGATGTAAATATTTATGCTTATGCCAACAAGGCTCATATTGATACAGCCCTCCGCAGAATAACCAAGACGAGGTAGAAGTAAGAAACGCACTCAACGAGTGCGCCCCCGCACGGCTAGCATGAATGCGTTACAATAAAACGCACTGCTGCTGCCTTTAAGTAAATGAAGGCAGAGTGCCTTCAACTCCGCTGAAGGTAAGTCTTAGTCCTTCCTCTTCGGTATGACGATTATGATTTAGGAAATAGTGATATGCCCGATGATGAACTCTCGACGAATGCATTAATGTCCCGCCAGCTGGATTCAATGGATAAAACCACCAAGCTTGAAGTGTCGAGGCATCGCTGGAGCATCGTCTTTAAATTACTCGCCTTTGTTTACGTGTCATTCTTCTTTGTGATACTGGCGCTTCAAGGAGTCCTGAAAATGGGGTCTACCGAAGACCACGTTGCGATCGTCAGAGTGTCTGGTCCGATTATGGAAGACCAAAAGGCCAATGCCGGTTCTATTAACACCTCATTGCGTGATGCATTTGAAGAGAAATCTGCTAAAGCGGTTATTCTGGCCATCAACAGTCCAGGCGGTAGTCCGGTTCAGTCGAGTTACATCTATGACGAAATCATAAGGCTAAAGACGTTACATCCTGATAAGCCAGTTTATGCCGTCATTTCGGATGTCGGTGCTTCCGGCGCTTACTTCATCGCCTCGGCAGCGGATGAAATTTACGCCAATCCTTCTAGTCTAGTCGGCTCGATTGGCGTGACAGCGGCCTCTTTCGGTTTTACCGGCACGATGGATAAACTGGGCGTTGAGCGCAGGCAGTTTACGGCAGGTAAGCACAAGGCCTTCCTCGACCCTTTCAGTCCAGTTAAAAAAGACGAAGTGGTATTTTGGGAAGGGGTGCTATCCAATGTGCATCAGAACTTTGTTTCCGCTGTTAAAGCTGGTCGGGGTGAGCGGCTTGTTCTCTCGGATGATCTTTTCAGTGGCTTAATCTGGGATGGTAATCAGGCTTTGGAAATGGGGCTGATCGATGGGTTTGGTAGTGCTAGGGCCATCGCACGCGACAAGCACGATCAAGATATTCTGCTTGATTACTCCGGCAAAGACTTTTTGGGAGGCTTAGTCAGTAAACTGGGTGTTTCAGCCGGCGAAGGTATTGCCGCCAAAATGGGATTAAACGCCACCGCTGCATTTGAGCCAGTCTTACACTAAGTCTTTACATACGCACAAAACCCCCAGCCTGGGATGAAAGCTAGGTTTTGGGGGTAAATAAGAAAATCAAAAATGACTGCTATTCCTGAAATAGCACTGCCAAATTCACTGACTTTGTGATGATGCTAAAGGCTGGATTGAGCCTATGGTGTCCATCTAGTGAGTTTCGCTAATGCAGGCTACCTTTGCTTATTTAGCTGCAATACTGCGTCCAATCCACTGTAGATCCAATTAAGTAAACTGTCCCCATATCTCCCATACATAGGCAGGCTTGCTCTCCTGAGGTATGCTGTAGTGTATTAAGGGTCAAGTCGAGCCGCCACTCGCTAATTAAAAGAGTACAGTTATGACAGCAAATATTTTCCCCAAAAAAGCTGACGCCGAAGCCGTCACTGAAGGCCGAGATCTCAGCGGCAAAAATATTGTTATTACCGGTATTAACTCGGGGATTGGCTATGAAACCATGCGCGTATTGGCGCTGCGTGGTGCTCATATCATTGCCTGCGCTCGCAGTATGGAGAAGGCCCAAACAGCCTGCGCTAGCGTCACTGGCAAGACGACTCCGGTAGTCTGTGAACTAAGCGATATGGCATCGGTGAAAAATTGTGCCGAAGCTATTCAAGCCCTAAACATTCCTGTCGATGTCATTATCTGCAACGCGGGCATTATGGCGCTACCGAAACCACAGGTGAAAGACGGCCTAGAACTTCAGTTTTTAACCAACCATATGGGCCACTTCCTACTGGTGTATTTGCTACAGGAACAGCTGAAGGCAGCCAATAAAGCCCGTATTGTTATGTTGTCGAGCGCCGGGCATATGGCGGCGAGTAAACGCGGTATCGATTTTGATAACCTTGATGGCGCCAAGGGCTATGGCGCATGGCAGTTTTATGGGCAGGCAAAACTCGCCAATTTATTAACGGCCATTGCCTTTAACCGACAACTAGCCGATGCCGGCGTCACTGCCAACGCCATCCACCCTGGCGTGATCAACACCAACCTCGGTCGCGACGTTGGTGGACTACTTGGTATGGCCATGAAAACTACGCCAGTAAAAAAGCTACTCGATATTTCCATCGGCAAGTCAATTCCGCAAGGTGCTTCAACGAGCTGCTTTGTCGCCACCCACCCTTCACTCGAGGGTATCGGCGGCCGCTATTTTGCCGATAACGCTGAGGCAAAGTCGACCAAACTGGGCCGCGATGAAGAATTGGCACAGAAGCTGTGGGCATACTCGGTCGACTATCTCGCACCGTATATTCAAACCGCGTAATCTAAATCCTCTAATTCGGGGACAGTTTACTTAATTGTTCTGTTTTAGGCTCGGCCTCCAATACGGAGGCTGGTCGGCTAAGGTTAAGCGCTAGTGCGTTTTGAGCTTCTGTCGCCTATCCAGTGAGTTTTACTACCGCAGGGCTACCCCAGAATTTAGTGGCCTGCTTGCTCTCAACCCAGCGTTAAGCCAATTAAGTAAACTGTCCCCATATACCTGAGCAAAAAAAGCCCCGCAGCTGAACGCTGCGGGGCTTTTGAGTTTAGGCGCTTAAAGCTTTAAGCACCGAACCAAGATTGGCCACACACTCTTACGGTATTGCCACTCACGCCGCGCGACGCTGGGTTGCCAAAGAAAGCGATGGTTTCGGCAACATCTACCGGTAAGCCGCCTTGTGACATTGAATTTAAGCGGCGTCCAAACATGCGGGTAAACAGTGGGATGGCTGCGGTCATGGCGGTTTCGATAAATCCGGGTGCCACGGCATTCACGGTGATGTTTTTGGCCGCAAGCTCTTTAGATTGCGCCATGAAGTCAACATAACCAATAACGCCTGCTTTGGAGGCGGCGTAGTTAGTTTGGCCGCGCTGACCGCCAATGCCGTTCATGGATGACACGCCAATAATGCTGCCGCCGTCATTTAGTACGCCACTACTGAGTAATTCTGCAGTAATACGCTGGGCCGCTGCTAAATTGATATCCAGTGTCATTTGCCAGTGCGGCTCGCTCATATTGGCGATAGTCTTGTCGCGGGTGACACCCGCATTGTGAACCACCAAATCAACACCACCGAGGGCTTTTAAGGCTTCAGCAATTTTTGCTGGTGCATCAGCGTTGGTTATATCGGCAATGACGGATTTGCCATTGAGACGGGTCATCACCGCGGCCAAATCGGCTTCCATTGACGCCACGTCTACACCGACTACGGTAGCACCGTCGCGGGCCAGAGTTTCGGCTATGGCTTCGCCTATGCCGCGAGAAGCGCCAGTGACCAGGGCAATTTTGCCGGCCAGAGGCTTGTGCCAATCGCCATTTTCTACCACAGCGGCGGCGCGAACCCGAATGACCTGGGCGCTGACATAGGCGGATTTTGGCGATAAGACAAAACGTAAGCTGCTGTCTAAATTGGCTT
>JBLHPB010000077.1:0-13926 GCA_047624025.1 Zhongshania sp. | reverse complement strand
CCGCTATTAATGACAAATATTGGCAGTGAATACGCCGATGACAATGCCAGCCACAGCCTGCAAAACCTCGCTGATGCCTCTGTATACAGCCTGCTCAATGGCGGTAAACGAGTTCGCGCCACGCTGGTCTACGCTATTGCTCGGGCGCTCGGTCAGGACCAGCGCGCCGGCCTAGATGACATTGCCAGCGCGATTGAAATGGTTCACGCCTATTCCCTGGTACACGATGACTTACCGGCAATGGATAACGATGACTTGCGACGCGGAAAACCCACTTGCCACATAGCCTATGGCGAAGCCACTGCCATTTTGGTGGGCGATGCCCTGCAAGCGAGAGCCTTTGAGCTGCTCGCCAATTTGCCCAGTCACCGACCCGCAGTACAATTACAATTAATTCGTCAGCTCAGCGCCGCCGCCGGTCCGCGCGGCATGGTGGGAGGGCAAGCCATTGACCTGGCCTCGGTAAACAGTCAACTCGATCTCTGCGCTTTACAAACTATGCATCAGCTCAAAACCGGCGCGCTGATTCGTGCCGCCATTGCCATGAGCGCACACTGGTGCGAAGCGAGCCCCGAGCAAATCACCCAGCTGGACAATTATGGCAAGGCTATTGGCCTGTCCTTTCAAGTACAAGACGATATTATCGATATCGAAAGCAATACCGAAACCCTGGGCAAAACTCAAGGTGCTGACCTTGCGCTGAATAAGCCTACCTTCCCAGCCCTGCTCGGTATGGCTGGCGCCAAAGCCTTGGCCGCAGAGCTGCACACAGCAGCTTTACAGTCGCTCAGCCATTTCGATGAGCACGCCGAGCCACTGCGAGGTCTGTCTCATTATATTATTGATCGCCAATATTAAAGCCGCCATCACGACGAAATGGCGTTGAGGTAAATAGGCAAAAATTCGTTTACAATCTCGACCTTATAACCGTTCTGGGCCCCATGCTTAATGTTTCAAGAAATCCCTCTTACCCGACCAACCACGCCATTACTGGACGGCATTGACAGCCCAGACGATCTGCGTCTGTTGGATGAGGCCGATTTAGCAGAGCTAGCCGAGCAACTTCGTGCATTTCTGCTGTATACCGTGGGCCAGACCGGCGGTCATTTTGGTGCCGGGCTGGGCGTGGTAGAGCTGACTATTGCCCTCCACTATGTTTACAACACCCCAGCGGACCGCTTGGTTTGGGATGTTGGCCACCAGTGCTACCCCCATAAAATATTGACCGGGCGGCGCGAGCGCATGAGTGGTATGCGCAAAGCCAATGGCCTGGCGGGTTTCCCCAAACGCGAAGAAAGCCCCTACGACACCTTTGGGGTCGGTCATTCTAGCACCAGTATCAGTGCCGCGCTGGGCATGGCCATTGCGGCCCGCCAACAAAATATAGACCGCCATACCGTGGCCGTCATTGGCGATGGTGCCATGACCGCCGGCATGGCATTTGAGGCCATTACCCACGCCACCCACACCGGCGCCAATATGCTGGTGATACTCAACGACAATCAAATGTCGATTTCCAAAAATAGCGGCGGCCTCAATACCTATTTTTCGAAAATATGGGCTTCCAAAGCCTATAATCAGCTGCGTAGTGGTGGTAAAACAGTACTCAAAAAATTCCCCCGCTCCGCCACGGACATTGCCGCGCGGATGGAGGAATTTATGAAGGGCATGGTGTCACCCGCCACCCTATTTGAAGAACTCGGCTTTAATTACATTGGCCCCATCGACGGCCACGACCTCAACATATTAGTGCCCACCATACGCAATTTACGGGACCTACCTGGCCCGCAAATGCTGCATATTATGACCCAGAAAGGCAAAGGCTTTGCCCCTGCTGAAGAAGACCCGGTGGGTTTCCATGCCATTTCCAAAATAGAAGCTAAGCTCAGCAACGGCCAAGTCGCCGCAGCCAAAAGTAAGCTGCCAAAATATCAGGATATTTTTGGCCAGTGGCTTTGTGACCAAGCCCAAACCTGCGACAAGCTCGTCGCCATCACCCCCGCCATGTGCGAGGGCTCTGGAATGCTGAACTTTTCCGAGCTTTATGAAGATCGTTTTTACGATGTTGCCATTGCCGAACAACACGCTCTTACTCTGGCGGCGGGCATGGCTTGCGATGGTCTAAAGCCGGTTGTGGCCATTTATTCAACCTTTTTACAGCGCGGCTATGATCAGCTGATTCATGATATCGCCCTGCAAAACCTCGATGTGACCTTTGGCATTGACCGCGCCGGACTGGTCGGTGAAGACGGCCCCACTCACGCCGGTGCTTTTGACTTAAGCTTTTTGCGCTGCATTCCCAATATCATCGTGATGGCCCCCGCTGATGAAAATGAAACTCGGCAATTACTTCACACCGGTTATCTCCACCCTGGCCCAGCGGCCATTCGCTACCCACGCGGCACCGGTCCCGGCGTTGAAATTAGCCAAGAGATGGCGCCATTAGAAATAGGTAAGGGCCGCATTTGTCGCGAAGGTAACGGCATTGCCATTCTCAGCTTTGGCACCGTCCTGGCCTCGGCGCTCAGTGCAGCAGAAAGCCTAGATGCTACGGTTGCCGATATGCGCTTTGTTAAACCCTTAGACACGGAATTAATTAACGCCTTGGCTGATGATCACCAATTGCTCGTCACCATTGAAGAAAATACCATAGCCGGTGGCGCCGGCAGCGCCGTGACCGAATACCTCAATCAACAGGGACGCTGGATGCCGGTTTTGCAGCTGGGCTTACCTGACCTCTTTATCGATCACGGTAAACACGCTCAATTACTCAAGGACATCGGCCTAGATACGGAGGGCATACTGGCAAGTATTCGTCAGCGCATGGCAGTAATGCCACAGCTGCAAGCCGATGGCTAAGAGCTTATAGAAGCTCTAGCCACACAGCCTGTTACCGAGGCATCGTTAAAAAAGATGCCCAAGCTTGCCGGATTTAGTCGCCAAGTATTTGGCATTATGGGGGTTTTGGCCCGTTTGCAGGGGCAGGCGTTCAACCACTTCTACGCCCTGGTCGGTCAAGGCTTTGACTTTACGGGGGTTATTCGTCATCAAGCGCACTTGGGTGATCTGTAAATGTTCACACATCACTGCCAGCAGGGTGTAATCACGCATATCAGCGCCAAACCCCAGCTGCTCATTGGCTTCTACCGTATCGGCACCGGCATCTTGCAGTTTATAGGCGCGAATTTTATTCACCAGACCAATACCGCGGCCTTCTTGGCGTAAATAAAATAGCGCACCACGACCTTCAGTGGCAATTCGCTCTAGTGCCGCCCGCAGTTGCGAACCGCAGTCACAGCGCATACTGAACAGGGCATCGCCGGTTAAACATTCTGAGTGTATTCGCGCCAACACTGGCTCGTCGTTACCTACCTCGCCCAATGTGAGGACGACATGCTCTTTGCCGCTTTCTGGGTCCTCAAAACCATGAATATCAAACACACCCCACGGAGTTGGGAGCTTAGAGGACTCTATAAAACTTACCGCCACGGGTATCTCCACAAGCAATTCAGGTGGCGCATTTTATCAGTCGCGCCACTCCTAGGCGACCATTATACGCAATCAATGATGGCCTAGACTCAGAGTTAGAATATTGTTTTTCCCTGTATATCGACATGCTCAAGAAAGCTCATGCCCAGCAGCATGACATGGGGATAATTGCTCTCAATGACGATGGCGGCAACATGGTGGGCGCTTATTTCGCCTATCTCGATACTGCCCAAGGTAATTGACCAACCGTGGCTCACACCACTGGCTGTAGACACTTGGGCAGGATCTCCTAAGGCATAGCGAATACCCAAACGCTCAGTGTCCCGAGAGCTCATCGCCACGGTATTGGCGCCAGTATCCAGCACTGCCTCAATGATTTTGCCATTCACCGTGACACGACTGCGATATTCTTTAAACCTGTTTTTTCTTAACAGCACCACCTTTGAAACCGGCGCTTGGTAACGTGCCTCAAGCTGATTATTCAGCTTGAGCGCTTTGCAAACCCCGTCTATTTCCACCAGAGCCTCCAGCGGATCAGCATAAATTAAGCACATACCGCTAATTGCCCGCTCACCCACGCGAAGAAACCGCTGCTGGCCATCAATCTCCAGCAGCACTGCCTTGTAAAACAAGCCTCGCACCACCACTGACCCCGGCGCGGCCACGCAGGTTTGTGCGCTAAGGCACAAAACCAATACCAGCAGCGGTCATTTCATTGAGATGTATTGCTCTGACTATGCAATTCCAACAACTCAGCCACCACCGCTTCTGGGTTCTCCGCCTCCGTAATCGCACTGATAATGGCCACACTGTGCACCCCTGTTGCCAATACCCCGTGAGCACGCTTGAGACTGATGCCGCCAATAGCAGTCAAGGTATGGCGATGCCCAAGAAGCTCAACCCATCGTCGCAGCTGTCTTAAACCTAAAGGACTAAAGGGCATTTCCTTGCTGCTGGTAGGATAGATCGGCCCAAGCGCTATATAACTAGGGCGCAGTCCGTGCGCCCTAGCGACCTCGTGGTAGGTGTGGGTACTCACCCCCAAGCGCAAGCCAGCAGCCGCAATCGCAGCGAGATCGGCAGTATCTAAATCTTCCTGCCCCAAATGCACACCGTAGGCACCTTCATCGATGGCCAATTGCCAAAAATCATTAATGAATACCCTAGCGGAATATTGGCGCCCCAGCAGAATTGCCTCTCGCACCTCGCCGCGCAAAGCCTCCGCAGTTACATTTTTCACCCGCAGTTGCACAGTGCTCACGCCCATTGCCAGCAATCGGCCTACCCAAGCGGCGCCGTCTACCACTGGGTAAAGACCTAAATCACCTTCACAAGAGGCAAAGCTAGGCTGCAATCCCTCGGCAGGTAAGTGGCGACTCAAGCTGGGGTAATCAGAAAAATTCAAGGGCCAACCGACGTGGGCAACCGGGCCTGGGCCCGCGCCAAGTTGCACCGCCATCCGCAGCCCGGAAGTCACGTAAGCTTTGGCAATGACCAAGGCATCCTCCAAGCTAAACCCTCGGGCAATGATCGCGGCTATCGCGGACGACAAAGTGCAGCCAGTGCCGTGGGTATGCATAGTGTCGACATTGACGCCACTTAACCAAAACCCGACGACCCCATCGGTCCAATAATCATGGCGCTGGTTATTGCGAACACTGAGATGCCCGCCAGTAATAAGCACTGAGCGAGCCCCCAAGGCAACAATATCTGCAGCCGCCCGCTCAACGTCAGTCAGGTCATTTATTTTGCGGTTAAGCAACGCTTCGGCTTCACTGAGATTAGGGGTAAGTAAGTCTGCTCGCGGCAGAATTTTTTCAATTAAATGCTCACAAATACCACTAGGCATCAACTCGCCGCCAGTAGAGGCCACCATTACCGGATCACACACCACAAAGCCCCGATAGTCCTCCAGGTACTTTGCCACCATGTCTATAACGCTTTCGTCAGCAAGCATACCGAGCTTGATCACATCGGCGGCCATATCACTGTCTAGGGCATTAATCTGCGCCGCCAGAGTACGTCGCGGTGTCACCGAAATTTGACCAACAGCAAAACTGTTCTGTGCGGTTATCGCGGTAATCACGGTGCAGCCATGCACAGCAAAATCGTGGAAGGTTGCCAGATCAGCCTGAATCCCAGCACCGCCGCCAGAATCCGATCCAGCAATACTCCAAGCGATGGGTTTTTTTCGACTTGCCATATATTCTCGATCTACTTAGAAATTAGGCCCCTAACGGTAGCTTTTGCATAAGTATAGCTGGCAAAGTTAACAGGCAATACATTCCAGGAAAATAAGCCCCAAAGCAGATACTTTGTAAGGACAACATTTATCTACCATACTGGATTAACACCCTCCACCACGGCCCTTCTGCCATGACCGAAACAACACACGTCGACCTTGCGCAGTTTATGGTAGGCGTAGTACGTCGCAATCCAGGTGAAGTCGAGTTCCACCAGGCCATACATGATGTTGCCAGTGATATATTTGAGTTTATTGGCGACAAAAGCATTTATCACGAAGCGCAAATTTTACGCCGTATAGCCGAACCAGATAGAGTAATTTCCTTTCGAGTGTGCTGGCAAGACGACCTTGGCAATGTTCGCGTACAACGCGGTTACCGAGTTCAAAACAGTAATGCGATTGGCCCATATAAAGGCGGACTACGATTTCACAAAAGCGTCAATCAAAGCATTTTGAAATTTCTGGCTTTTGAGCAAACCTTCAAAAATAGCCTTACTGGACTGCCTATGGGTGGCGGTAAAGGCGGCAGCGATTTTAACACCAAGGGCAAATCTGACAATGAGATAATGCGCTTCTGCCAATCTTATATGACTGAGCTATACCGCCACGTTGGCGAGGACACTGACGTGCCCGCTGGCGATATTGGGGTTGGTGCAAAGGAAATTGGCTATATGTTTGGCCAGTACAAACGCATCACTAACCGCTATGTTGGGGTTCTCACCGGTAAGGGGCTAAGTTGGGGCGGCAGCCTGGTTCGCACCGAAGCAACTGGATATGGATTGATTTACTTTGTTGAAAACATGCTCCACCACCGCGCCGACACACTCTTGAATAAAACCACGTGCATCTCTGGGGCCGGAAACGTTGCGCTTCATGCCGCCGAAAAAGCCACCGCTCTTGGCGCCAAAGTCGTCACCTTATCTGACTCCGGCGGTTTTATTCACGACCCCGAGGGTATTGATCAACGCAAAATTAACTGGTTAAAAGCGCATAAAGACCAGCGCGAGGGCAGCATTGCAGAGTATGTTAGCCAATTCTCAGCGGCGAGCTTCCACCAAGATGAAAAACCTTGGCATATTCCCTGTGACATAGCCCTACCTTGCGCCACCCAGAATGAACTCGATTTAGTCGACGCCCAGGCACTCATTAATAATGGCGTCATACTCGTCGCCGAAGGCGCCAATATGCCCTGCACTACCGATGCAATTGATATCTTTCGCAAAGTACGCATAACATTTGGCCCAGCTAAGGCCGCTAATGCTGGCGGTGTAGCTGTATCCGGATTAGAGATGAGTCAAAACAGCGGCCGCCAATCTTGGGGTGAACCCAAATTACACGAACTATTGCAGAGCATAATGAAAGATATCCACCAACGCTGCCTCACCCATGGCGAGCTGGCCGACGGCTATGTCGACTACGCCAAAGGCGCAAATATCGCTGGCTTTAAAAAAGTTGCCGATGCCATGCTCGCATTTGGAATCGTTTAAAAAGCGCACTACTTAAACCAAAACGCCAAGCACTCCGTCTAACAGTAATTTGACACCCACCACGAATAAAAAGACATAACAAATACGGTAGATCATTGCTTCGCTGACTTTATGCAACAAATAAAACCCTAGCCGCACGCCTACCGGCGCAATCGGCATGAGTACTGCCGCCGTGAGTAAATTACTGTGGTCGAAGCTGCCCTGCAGAGAATAGGGAATTAATTTAATGACATTCACCACGGCAAAAAAAACTGCCATCGTGCCCATTAACAGGGATTTTTCCATACGCTGTGGCAGAAGATATATTTGAATAGGTGGCCCACCGGCATGAATCCCAAAACTGGTAAAGCCCGCCACCGCCCCCCAAAATCTGCCTCGCCATTTCTCAGGCCCACGCGCAGTCGTTAGCTCGGGCTTAAACCAGTAGTTTAAACAAAACGCGACGGCGATCACGCCGATCAAAATACGGATCATATCTTCCGATAGATAACTAAACCCTAGGCTACCGAGCAAGATACCAATCATGGCGCCTGGCAGAAGCATTTTTAAATTGGGCCGGTCCCAGCTACCCCGAAAACTCCACAACGCCACCGCATCCATGACCAATAATATTGGTAGCAATATTGCTGCTGCCGTTATGGGTGAAATAGCCAAACTCATTAGCGGTACCGACACCACGGCAATCCCTCCGCCAAAACCGCCCTTGGCCATGCCAAAAATCAGCACCGCCGGAATTGCGCACAGATAAAAAAACGGATCGCTAATCACAGTGGCAGCACCAACATCACAGTCCGCACTCCTCAATCACATCGGCATCAAACAGAGCCTGTAACTCGTCGTGGGATTCGCGAGCACTCTGTATAAGCGCATCACGATCGCCAAAGACCTTGTGCTGATCTGCCAACAAGTCCTCATCATGCTGCTGAAAGCGGCTGATTCTCGCCTGCGCTCGCTCCTCACTCAAGCCCAAGCACATTAAGGTTTGACGGCTCATTTCTAAGCTCGAGTGAAAAGTTTCTCTGACCGGGGTCGCACCCAGTTCTAATAAGCGATGCACATGAAATCTGCTACGGGCACGGGCAATAAACTTGATATGTGGGTATAGCCGGCTGACCAATTCAGTGATTTTAATATTGGTGTCGGGATCATCTGCTGCCAGCACAAAATATTCAGCTTTGTCGGCATCCACTGCACGCAAGATCTCTGGTCGCAAAGGGTCGCCGTAAAATACTGACATACTGTCGAGACTGCGTGACAACTCAATAGTATCAACAGACAAGTCTAACGCCACAAAAGGCACGCGCTGAGCTCGCAGTATACGCGCCACAATCTGGCCCATACGTCCCATGCCCACAATGACAACTCGGGGCTCGTCACTTTCAATTTCTTGGTACTCCGGCGGCACCGGCTCATCCACAATTTTTTCTTTAAGTACTTTGGCAATCACTATAATCAAGAGTGGCGTGAGCGCCATCGACAGCGTAATTGCGAGTATCAACAAACTGTGCAGCTCTGGCGCTAAAAGACCCTGTTGCCGGGCTAACTGAAATACTACAAATGCAAATTCACCACCTGCGGCCAGAACAATACCCAGTCGCAATGCACTGCGGCGATCAAGACCACCCAAGTTTCTACCGACCACCCACAATACTGGGAATTTCAAAGAAATTAGCAAGACTGTCAGGCCCAGCACCATTGATGGTGACTGTAATAGTAAGCTCACATCAGCAGTCATACCGACACTAATGAAGAACAAACCTAGCAATAAACCTTTAAAGGGTTCAATTTGGGATTCAAGTTCATGGCGGTATTCCGAATCGGCCAGTAGCAATCCCGCCAGAAAAGCCCCTAAGGCCATCGACACTCCCGCTAATTCCATGAGCCAGGCCGTGCCGATCACTACCAGTAGCGCGGTTGCCGTTGACACATCTCGCAATCCAGTACGCGCCACCATACGGAATATGGGGCGCAGCAAATACCGCCCGCCGATAACCACCGCAGTAATACTCACCAACACCCGGACAATTGAAGCTCCGGTTTCACCCTCGGCCGCGGCACTTGTTCCAGCCAATATGGGTACCATCGCGATGAGCGGGATGGCGGCAATATCTTGAAACAATAAAATCGCAAAAGCGAGACGCCCATGAGGGCTGGTTAACTCTTTGCGTTCGGCTAGTATTTGCAAACCGAACGCCGTTGACGACAGTGCTAAGCCCAAACCCAAAATCACACTAATATTGATCGACTGAGCAAAGCCATAATAGGCTGTTGCTCCAATCAGCAGGGCGCTTAACGTGACTTGGGCTGCACCTACCCCAAACACAGCCCTGCGCATCACCCACAAGCGTCGGGGAGAAAGCTCTAAGCCAATGATGAACAGCAACAACACCACTCCGAACTCGGAGAAATGCGCAATATTTTCTGGGTTGTGAATTAATTTCAGCGCAGCAGGGCCGATCAACACTCCCGCTATTAAGTAGCCTAATACCGCGCCCAATTGCATCCGTTTGGCGAGTGGCACCACCAATACTGCAGCAAGTAATAAAACAACAACGGCCTGTAACAGGCTACCTTCATGGGGCATGACTGTCTCCGGTAATAAAAAAGCGGGGGACAGCATAATAACACCACCAAGACAGGGATGAAGGTAAACACCAAAACACTCAGCGCTTTTTATCTTGACCCCATAATCTGCATTCAAACCAACTAGGTATATTTCATTGAGCCTGTTACCAGACGCACGCTACAGCTCAGAAATGATTTTTGAATAATTTTCTATCATCGGCATTATTGCCTCAGGGCAATCCCATTTCTCGATGCTTAGGCCAACATTGCACCGCGCCACACCACAGTCACGGTAATACTTGAGTTTATCTGCGGTCAACTCGCCCATGATAACGAGGGTGATATCCACATCATCAGGATTACGACCGTATTCGAGTAATTTGGTACGGAAATCTTTAATGGCCTGACTAACATCTGGTAACGCCACATCCACGGGCATCCAGCCATCTGCCCACTGGGCTGCATGTTGGATTCCAAGCGGCCCCATGGCACCAAAAATAATAGGGGGAACTTGCAGCGGCTTGGGCTCAAACCAGACAGGATCAAAATCAATAAATTCACCGTGATATTCCGGCTGATCTTCACTAAGCAGAGCACGAGTAGCCGCCACCGTTTCCTTCAGGGCTAAGTAACGACGCTTCCAAGGCAGTTTACTAGCGTTTTCAAACTCCTCCTGATTCCAGCCCACCCCTGCACCAATCAACACTCGGCCATTAGACAATCGGTCTAGCGTCGCAATTGTTTTTGCTTGAGAGAACAGCTCGCGCTCCATCAGCAGCGCAATACCGGTACCCAGTTTCAATGTGCTTGTGGCTGTCGCAGCGGCCATCAAAGACAGATAGGGATCCATCATCTCTTTATAGGGCTCGGGTAAATCCCCCCCAGCAGGATAGGCGGTAGTGCGACAACGAGGTATATTACTGTGCTCTCCATACCAAAGTGATTCAAATCCGGCATCTTCCAATATTTTTGCCAATTCAGCTGGATTTGGATCTTTCGCAGTGTTCATTGAAGTAAAGCCAAGATGCATGACGACAAGCTCCTAGTGTTTTTATTTTGGATTCCAACGCTGTGCCAGAGTATCGTTATTGGCTATTCACCGCATACCTTAAATTGATTACCACGACTTATTCCAATCCAGCAGTAAAACCATATTTATCAGCACTTTAATAAATAAGCTAGGTATTTACCTCTACTTTCAATCAGTCACAAAGACGTCTAGAATTAAGAAGCGTAAAAAGTCCAATTTCCAAATGGAAATGTAGGCTAAGAGGCCTCAATGTGAAAGATCAAGCCGCCGTCAACGATCTACTAGCTCGCACTAAAGCTATAGTTGACACCATTGTCGATGGTGTCATTACGATCAGCGATCGTGGCTTGATTGAAACCGTCAATCCCGCTGCCGAGAATATCTTTGGCTATAGTGTTGCTGAACTACGCGGCAAAAATGTCTCTATGCTTATGCCCAATCCATACCGGGATGAACATGACTCGTATCTAAGCAACTATCTTCTCACCGGTGTAAAAAAAATTATAGGCAGTGGCCGAGAAGTCACGGGCTTACGCAAAGATCGCAGCACATTCCCATTAGAGCTCGCCATCAGTGAGATGGAGGTAAACGGTCAGCGTATGTTTACTGGCATTGTACGCGACATCTCTGAACGCAAGGCAACTGAAGAAAAACACCGGGACCTACTCACACGCACCAAAGCTATCCTCGATACTATAGTCGATGGTGTCATCACCATCACTGACCGGGGCATCATCGAAACTGTAAATCCTGCCGCAGAAGATATTTTTGGTTACAAGCTTAATGAGCTCAGTGGTCGAAATGTGTCCATGTTAATGCCTAACCCCTACCGTAGAGAACACGACCAATATCTTGGCAATTACCTGCATACTGGTGAAAGGAAGATTATCGGCATTGGCCGCGAGGTGACAGGTCAGCGAAAGAACGGCAGCACCTTCCCCCTTGAGCTCGCGATCAGTGAAATGGAAGTTAATGGTCAACGTATGTTTACCGGCATTGTCCGAGATATTTCTGAACGCAAGGAAACCGAAGAAAAATTACGCGAAGCTATGCGTCGAGTTCACGAACAACGTATAAAAGATGAGTTCATTGCCACCGTAAGTCACGAATTACGCACACCGCTCACCTCTATAAAAGCCTCTTTGGAACTGATTATTGGCAACGCCATACCAGAGAACTCTGAGCAGGCAAAAATGCTCATCAATATCGCGCTTAAGAACAGTAATCGACTACTGTTATTGATCAATGACATTCTGGATATTTCAAAAATTGAATCTGAGAAAATGCTCTTCAATCTAAAAGAGGTTTTAGTTAAGCCCTTTTTAGAAACGGCAATATCTGACAACCAAGCCTATGCCGAAAAACATAACGTTAAATTCATTCTAAGCAATTGTTCTGACACACTTGCTGTTCATATAGATCCAGATCGATTAATGCAGGTTATGAGCAACTTAATGTCTAATGCAGCTAAGTTTTCTGGTCACCAATTGCCCATTAACATCAGCGCGGCTAAACACAGCAACAATATCCGCATCACCGTGAAAGATTTCGGGCCCGGAATTCCACTTGAGTTTCAAAGGCGTGTTTTTGAAAAATTTACACAGGCAGACACTTCAGACAAGCGTCAGATGAGTGGCACCGGACTAGGCTTGCATATTTCCAAGGCTATTGTTGAAAAACATCATGGCAAGCTTTCCTTTGAATCAATGATTGGCGAAGGCACGGAGTTCTACATAGACCTGCCTGCACAAAGCCACTGTACAGAGGAGAATGAATCTATATGAGCGATTTAGACCAGCTAAAGCGAGTACTTTATATCGAGGATGAACCCGATATTCGTATGGTTGCAGAAATTGCCTTACACCAGGTGGGTGGCTTAGACGTCAAGGCCTGCGCATCCGGCGATGAAGGGCTTGCCATAATCACAGAATTCAAACCGCAACTAATTTTACTAGATGTCATGATGCCAGGCATGGATGGCCCACAAACATTGAAGGAGCTTCGCAGAATCCCTGAGTTTGAGCATACCGCCGTTATATTCATCACTGCCAAAGTTCAGCCTGATGAAGTTGAACAATTTAAACAACTCGGCGCCGCTGACGTCATTACCAAACCGTTTAACCCTATGTCTCTAGCCGATGATATTCGTAAAATATGGGTTACACACAAAGATAAGAAGGGATTATAAAGCAGTGGCGGATATCGATACCCAAATGGCAGATTTACAAAAGGGATACATAGCCAAGCTCGATGGTAAAACATCTCAAATTGTATCTGACTGGGAACAGTTTTTAGCTCACGACCTAAGCCAGCCATGGCTCGACAAGGTAGCTCGAGCAATACACACCATTGCGGGAACATCCAGTATTCTCAATATTAAGCAAGTTAGTCAATTGTGCACTGAAATTCAGGCGCTACTCATCACACAAACTAAGATTGATGATCACGAAAGTCTAGTCATTCAGAAAATTAACTTGAAGATCAAAGAACTACGAACTTTAATCACTAGTGGCAATATAGAATTCACACCCATCAAGCTCAAAGGTTAAACCTGTCCGTGTGAAATGTGAGACCTGACCCCGTTACCCCGCTGCTGGGGCTTTTTGTTTTGGGTTTAGTATAAAAAGGACGCGGAGGGAGGTTGTTGCTTTTACGTCTCCCGCCCAGCAGGCTGGCGCTGCGGGCTGTAAAAAGACTTGGGGCGGTTTACGGTACTCAATTGAGCTCGGTAGTGACGATAACCTACTTTGCGTTGCGAGCAATGCTCGCAATCCCTTCGGGATGCCTCCGCTGCGCTGCGTCACACCAAGCTCGTTCTTACAGAACAGAGCTCAGAGTGGCACGCGAGTAAAGCGAGTGCTCTGGCCATGTCGCATGGGCCCGGTATTTAGTGAGAGATGCTATCGCATCCTAAATAAAACAAAACCCCAGTAGATTGCTCTACTGGGGTTTTGTTTTATTTAGAAGCCTGGCGAGGGCCCAGCCCGCGACCAAAAGGAGTGCCTTGGCTGTGACCTACGTAGGCCATCGCCTGGTGGACGCCACTTCCAGCGACCCATAAAAAAACCCGAGACTCTAAGAATCTCGGGTTTTAAATTAAAGCCTGGCGA
>JBLHPB010000076.1:0-14246 GCA_047624025.1 Zhongshania sp. | reverse complement strand
CCACATCCTATTCCGGCGCCTGCCCGGCCCGCTCAGATTTATAACAATAGTGGTTAACCGAAGCTGATTTCGCCACTTTGGACGCAGCACAGTCATTATGTCAGACTCAATAGTGGCGCAAAAAATCGCCAAAGCATCTTCACATCAATATTTATTGTGTATTAAGGTGTTTGTTTTGCCTTATGCGACGTTAAACAGCGCTTCAAGCCTCATTTCACCGTCGATATACTTATCATTCGCATACTGCTGGTTTTGGTCTCCATCACCGAAGCCGTATGGACAAACAAGCGCACTTTCTGCCATGATCCTAGCATCCAGCTTTCTCTCACTGTAAAAATAATGGAGTTTAGAGACGCAGCACTCGTAACTCATAATTTGAACTAGCATGCTCAAATTTTTGTACGTACAAGTACTTCGTAAAACCTGAAAACACTTCTCAACATTTTCGTATATTCGCACTAGTAAAAGGAATTACCCGTGCCGAAGTATCAACAGACTGCGGGCTTTAGCTTAATAGAAGTCTTGGTCGCACTTTTGATTACCACCCTTGGTGTGCTGGGCACAGTATCCGCTCACCTCAATGCGATTAAATTCAATCAAACCTCCGATGTGCGCTCACATGCCACTCTACTGGCCTATGAAATTGGTGATCGCATGCGCGCCAATCGCAATGCTGCCTTATCTGGCAATTACAATATTGCACTGGATGCCAGCGCCCCCAGCGGCACCCCCAGCACCATTGCTCAAATCGATTTACAAGACTGGTTCACAGCTCTTAATTCTCGATTAACTACTGGCGATGGCGCGATCTCCCGCAATGGCAACATCTTCACTATTACAGTGCAGTGGGACGAAAATCGGATTAGTAGCAGCCGTGAAGCCGATGCTAATGGCACTCATTTACAGTCCTTTGTTTTCATTACCAAGCTGTGAGGTGGTTATCAGCATGAAGCGACATATTCAGTCCGGCTTCGGCCTAGTTGAACTCATGATCGCCATGACCCTGGGCTTAGTGCTGAGTGCGGCCGTCATCCAAGTCACCCTCGCCAGCCAGCGCAGCCACCGTGTGCTTGAAGCCGCTGGTTTCCTGCAAGAGAGTGGCCGCATTGCCGTCAGTTTCATGATCCGAGATTTGCGGATGGCAGGCTATATGGGCTGTCCAAACCTGCAACGTATTCCGCTCAATATCATTGCCGATAAGCCACCAGCCGATTTTAATTTTACCGCAGCAGGTGTGCTGGTGGGGCAAGACAATGTCAGTGCCACCAACCCATATAAGGCCGTAGAAAATTCCGACATAGTTACTATCCAACGGGCCGTCACGCCAGCCGTCAATTTAGCCGGCAATGTTGATCTAAATAATGCCAATATTCAGATCGAAAGCAACCCTGCCGGTATCGGTGCTAACGACTTTGTTTTTGTTACTGACTGCATCAATGCTGACCTATTCAAAGCCACAAACGTATCTAACAACGGCGGAAACGATAATAGCAACGTTACTATCGCGCACGCCAGCAACAGCAACACGCCAAATAGGCTCAGTAAAACCTACGACGTCGACGCTGAGGTCATGGGGTTTCAATCACGGGTCTATTTCGTTCGCGGCAGCAACCGCACCACCTCCAACGGTAGCGCCATAAACTCCCTGTGGGTTCAGGCCCGCAATCTTGGTAGTGGCGCCACCCCCGTTGCCACCGAGCTGGTCGAAGGCGTTGAAAACATGCAGATCCGCTACGGAGAAGACACCGACGACGATCAAGATATTGACGTTTACCGCAATGCTGCCGATGTCAGTAACTGGGCAGCCGTCTTGAGTGTTCGGATCGAATTACTGCTGCACAGCCTTGACGATAATATTGTTGGTAGCTCCGGCGAATTCGTGCAAAACACCCTGATTTACAATGGCGCTGCGGTAGCTAGTGATCAACGCCTGCGGCGGGTATACAGCACCGCTGTTGCCATTCGCAATCGTCTGCCATGAGGAAGCCTGTCATGCGCTTGCACTCAATTAACCGCCACCCTCAACAAGGCGCAGTGTTGTTGCTCAGCCTGGTCTTCATGCTAATTCTGACTATTATTGCTGCCAGTGCTTTGCAGACCACCACCTTACAAGAACGCATGGCCGGCAATACCCGTGACACCAATTCGGCATTTCAAGCTGCCGAAGCCGCGCTTCGCGAAGGCGAAATAGTGCTGCAAGGAGCCGCCGTAGGCCCATTTAATGGTAGCAATGGTATGTACAAACAATGCAGCGATGCTGCCGTTGAATGCAAGCCACCTGACTGGAATGACCGCACATCCTCGGGATGGCGCTCTGCCAGTGGCATAACAAGTGTCTCTGCCGCACCGCAATATTACCTTGAGGAACTGCCCCAGCTTGACGACCCTCTTGCCCCACTCGACGCCGGCACCGCGGTTAAATTAATTTCTAACTATCGTATAACCGCACGGGGGTTCGGGGTTAGTGACCGAGCGATGGTGGTGGTACGAACTATTTATCGACGCGAATAATATAACTAGGAGCGTATATGAACAGTAAAATCGTCTGGCGTAATCTACAACTCGCTCTTGGCTCAATGTTGCTCACATCAGCTGGTTTAGCTCAGCTCAATGTTGCCGATGCGCCATTGTCTTTGGCCACCGGCGTCACACCCAACATCATCCTGGCTATCGATGATTCCGGCAGCATGGACGCCGAAGTACTCATGCCCACCAACGATGGCGCCCTGTGGTGGCATACCGACGACAAAAGTTTTGTTGGCAGAAATTCGAACGATGACCTAGTTACTGGCGTTATCAACTTTAATGAGGAAGGTCGCGCCAACGGGACCTGGAAAAAATACGTTTACCTTTTCCCCAACGGCATTGGTACGGGCAACCGTGTCTATAGCGATTCAATACACGACCATTACGCCATCCCCCCCACACCGGATTTTGCCTTTACTCGCTCGCCCGACTTCAACAAAGCCTATTTCAACCCTGCAGATATCTACCTGCCGTGGCCAAGTGTAGGCAGCAACACCTTCGCCAACATCCATCCAACAAATGCACCTAGTGACCCTACCCGAGGCACATCCACCTTCAATTTAAGCCAGAATATTGATAACGGTAGTGATAATTACAAATTCAAATTTTATTCAGGTATGCGCTTACCCGACGGCAGCACCGCCTCAAGTATTCAGACCAAAAAAGTAGCCTACTACCCAGCCACTTTTTACTTAAAAGAACCTTTACCCACAACGTTTGGCTACTCTGGCACGCTGCTAACTGGATACGCACCCAATGGCACCACCACGCTGTATGGCTACGAAATAAAATCGGGAAATTTTTCCACCATCACGGCTTATACGGCAATGAAACAAAATTTTGCCAACTGGTTCTCCTATTACCGTAAACGGCATTTGGCAAGCCGCACCGGTGTGGCATTGTCTTTTTTTGATGTCAATAACGCGCGAGTTGGTGAATTTACCATCAATAGTCGCGACACCATCAGCATGAAAACCCTAGCTAATAGCGCTGACCGCAACAGTTTCTATAACACCATCTATTCACGAGGCGGAAATAGCGGCGGCACCCCTAATCGCGAAGCATTAAACCATGCCGGCAGCCAACTACAGCGAACCAACAGCAATGCTCCCATCACTCACGCCTGCCAGGCCAATGCCACCATCCTTTTTACTGATGGTTATAGCAATGCCAGTACAGTGAGTAACATTAGCAATGCAGATGGCAATAAAGGCGCGCCATACCAAGATACAGTCAGCGCTACAATCGCCGATATCGCCATGAAATATTATGATAATCCTTTGCGCTCAGATTTTCCTAGCGGGCAGCTACCTGTTCCTGAGGCCTGCAGCCGTCAAGACCGTTCACCGGCACTGGACTGTAAAACCAATTTGCACATGCTGACCTATGCGGTCACCTTGGGAACTCGTGGCTTATTGTTTGACCCCGACAATCCCGCTGATCCTTATAGCAACACTCCCGTTTGGCATACCAATTTTGAAAACCGGAGTCCCACTGCCATTGACGACCTTTGGCACGCCACCATCAATGGTCGAGGTGAACTACTTGTCGCCAGTAAACCCGTTGAAATTGCCGAAAAATTAAAATCAGCCATCACTAAAATCCTGCAATCTACTGGTTCATCTTCTTCTATTGCGACTAACTCCACCCGCCTGGACTCGGACACGCTCATATTCCAAGCTCGCTACGACAGTCGTGACTGGTCGGGGCAAATACTGGCTTATGAAGTCGGCGCCGACGGCTCGCTTGGCAGTTTAAAATGGGACACCAACACCAATAATGGCATTGCAGCTCACGCCAACCGCAATATACTCACTTGGACAACAACCACAACAGGCACTCCTAAAGCAGCTAATTTTACCTGGAACGATTTAGGGCCCACTGAGCGGCTAACCCTCACGACCGATGTTCCTAATGGCGAAATTTCAACTGCCGGGCCACAGCGCGTTAATTGGCTACGTGGCGATCAAAGCCTAGAGGGCATCAACAACGACTACCGCATTCGTTCGCAACTCCTTGGTGATATAGTCAATTCCAACCCCTATTTCCATTGGAATCAAAACTTCGGATTTTCGCGCTTAGCTCATGCCGAAGGCAGCAGTTATGAGGCCTATCTTAGCGTCAAAAAAACCAAACCAGCCATGCTCTATGTCGGTGCTAATGACGGCATGTTACACGGCTTCAATGCCAGTAATGGCAATGAAAAATTTGCCTACATACCCAAACGTGCCTACGGTGAACTTTACAAAGTCATCAAACCCGATTACATACACAAGTACTTCGTAGATGGCTCGCCCAAAGTCATTGACGCTTACTGGAATAATGCTTGGCGTTCAATATTAGTGGCTGCCTCTGGCGCAGGTGGCGGTTCGGTATTTGCCATCGACATCAGTGACCCTGCCAATGTTGATACTAGCGATGTGCTTTGGGATTTCCACACATCGGCACTCAGCACCGACAAATTGGGGCTTAGCATGAGTAACCCTGTGCTCACTCGATTGACTAGTGGCGACTGGGTTGCCATTTTTGGCAACGGCTATAATAGCGGCGATACCGTCAAGCTCTTCATCGTTAACCTTCATACGGGGGTCTTAATCAAAGCCATCAACACCAAAGTCTCTGGCACCAATAACGGACTTGGCGATATCTTGGCAGTGGACGTTGATAGCGACCGTAATACCGATTATGTCTATGCCGGAGACCTTAAGGGTAATGTCTGGAAGTTTGATTTAAGTGGCGATGACGCGAGTGATTGGAATGTTGCTTTTAAAGCTCAAGGCAATCCAGCCCCGTTGTTCGTCGCCAAAGACGCCAATAATAACGTGCAAGCCATCACCGCAGGCATAACTTCAGGCCGCCACCCTGACGGCGGTATCATGATATATTTTGGCACTGGAAAATATTTTGAACAGGTCGACGCTGTAGTGGGGAATTCGCCACAACTGCAAAGCTTTTACGGCATTCGCGATACTGGCAGAAATTTTACGGGACGTAATAATTTACAGCAGCAAACCATTACCTACGGGGGTACGCCCACACTGCGCAATGGCACTGCCGAATTCGCGGTTCGGCTAGTGTCTAACAATACGGTGGACTACAGTGTCAAAAAAGGCTGGTATCTTGATTTTAAAAATCCCAATGCCACTAATGGCGCTGGCGAACGCGTGACGGATCAAGCCATATTGCGCAACGGCCGAGTCATTTTCCCCACCATCATTCCCTCCGCCGACCCCTGTAACTTTGGTGGCACGGGCTGGTTAATGGAAATCGACGCCATTAATGGTGGCCGTCTCGCTGACACCGTGTTGGATATCAATGGCGACGATTTAATTAATGACGACGACATGGTCAATCTCGATGATGACTTTTTCCCATCCAGCGCTAAGAAATTCGACCAATTGTTTACTCGGCCCGGCATTATTGGTGCAGGTGAAAAAGAATATAAATACACCTCGGGGCCCCGAGGCAGTATTAGCCTCACGGTTGCAAGAGGAACCGGTAAGGAGTTGGGACGACAAGCATGGTGGCAAGTGCAATGAACAAGTCCATGGCAGGTTTTAGTCTAATCGAGTTGTTAATCGTTATTGCTATTGTTGGCGTACTGGCGAGTATCGCCTATCCGTTCTACCAAGATTCAGTCGCCAAGACACGACGTAATGACGCCGCTAGCGCCCTAATGGAAAGTGTCCAAGCGCTAGAGCACTTTTACACCGTCAACCATCGTTACACTAATAGCAGCGGCAATCTACCTGCTATATATCCTACCAAGGCCCCCAATAACGGCGCCACTTATTACAACATCACCGTTGCCGGCACCCCTACCGTAAGTACTTTCACACTGCGAGCAAGTCCCACTGGCGCTATGGCTGGGGACTACTGTGGCAATTTTCAAATTGACCAATCTGGAGTGCTTTCATTAGATTCTGCGAGCAGCGGCTATACCGTAGCCAAGTGCTGGCGACGATAAAGCCCTGAGCATGCAGAAAAATACCTAGGGACTGTTGTCAATTCAACAGTCCCTAGCGGGTGAAATAGCTTAAGCCACTTCAAACAACGCTGCACCACCCATGCCACCGCCGATACACATGGTCACTACCACGTATTTCACACCGCGACGCTTACCTTCAAGCAGGGCATGTCCAACCATGCGCGCACCGCTCATACCAAAGGGGTGGCCAATAGCAATAGCGCCGCCATTGACGTTGAGTTTGTCATTATCAATGCCGAGCTGATCACGGCAATAAATAACTTGGCAGGCAAAGGCTTCGTTCAATTCCCACAAGCCAATATCAGCCACTTTCAAGCCCGCGCGCTTCAGTAGTTTAGGCACCGCGAACATTGGACCAATGCCCATTTCATCCGCCTTGCAACCTGCCACTGCCATACCGCGATAAATACCGAGTGGCGACAAGCCTTTTTGCTCAGCCAATTTGCGATCCATGACCACACAGGCCGAGGCACCGTCAGACAACTGCGAAGCATTACCAGCGGTAATGAAGCGCCCCTGCTTTACCCACTGACCATCTTTGAATACAGGCTCAAGAGAAGAAAGGCTTTCTAGCGTGGTAGTCGGGCGATTACATTCATCGCTATTCAAAATCACATCTTTAAAACTGGTTTCTTTAGTCTCTTTGTTAAACACCGACATGCTAGTTGAGAATGCTACGATCTCATCCGCAAACAAGCCAGCTTGCTGCGCAGCGGCAACACGCTGCTGGCTTTGCAAAGAATACTGATCCTGAGCTTCGCGGCTAATGCCGTAGCGATCAGAGACCAACTCAGCCGTTTCCAGCATGGGAATATAGGCAGTGGGGTCAATATCCAAAACTGTCTGCGAGACACTGCGGTAGCTATTTTTATGTTTGGTCTGCACCAGCGAAATCGACTCCAAACCACCGGCCACGGCGATATCAATTTCATCGCACATAATCGACTTGGCCGCCCAGGCAATCGACATTAAACCTGATGAACACTGACGCTCAATCGCCATGCCCGGTACGGTGTCAGGCAAACCACCAGCAACCGCACACAAACGTCCTAAATTGTAAGCTTGAGTGCCCTGTTGGGCTGCCGCGCCAAATATAACGTCTTCTACCGAACCGGGATCAATACCTGCGCGCGCCACTGCCGCGCGAACTACATGACCACCCATCGCTGGCGCCTCAGTGTTATTGAGCGCGCCGCGAAAAGATTTACCCATACCAGTACGGGCGGTTGAAACGATGACTGCTTCTTTCATTGGTTTGTCCTTTTAAATTAGGCTGTAAGCGTTGACTACAGCATATATTTCTTGGGTCTGACTTTCGTCGCCAAACATCCGACTAAATTAAGCTCTCTGCGACGAGCAGCTGATAATCTCACCCGTCATATAACTGGAGTAATCCGAGGCTAGGAACATCATCACATTGGCGACTTCCCATACTTCGGCACCGCGACCATAAGCCTCTTTACTTTCCAGCTCGGCCAGCAATTCTTCTGGCGCGGACTTTTTGAGCATGGCATGAACAGCTAATGATGGCGCCACGGCATTGATCCGCACACCAAAATCTGCTGCTTCTAATGCCGCACAACGGGTTAACGCCATTACCCCAGCCTTCGCTGCCGCGTAATGCGCCTGTTCTTTCTGAGCACGCCAACCGAGTACCGAGGCATTATTAACAATCACACCTTCACCGCGCTGCTTCATAACTTTCATCATGTATCGAGTCATGCGCATGGTGCCGTTAAGCGTCACATCAATAACCTTGTTCCACTCGGGGTCTTCCATTTCGATCAACAGCTTGGTGGTACCCAGACCGGCGTTATTAATCAAGACATCAACACCACCCAATAACTCTTCAGCGGCATTAATTAAAGCCTGGACATCCTCTTCCACGGCTACATTACAGACTTTACCAAATACGTTTTTACAACCGGTTTCTGCTTTGAGTTTTTCAACTGAGGCCGTCAAGCGACCTTCGTGAATATCAGAAATCACAATGCCACGACAACCTTCTTCAATAGCACGCTGCGCCGCAGAGAAGCCAATACCGGCTCCCGCTGCTGCAGTAATAAGCACAGACTTGTCTTTGAGTAGGCCATGGCCCTTAACGTATTCGGGTAGTTTAATATTCATGTATTTCTCCGCTGGATACTGGTAATTAGACACTGTACGGAAGGTGGCAAACGCCACAATTTCAAGCGCTCCGTCCTCTCCGATAAGACATCTCTCTTAATTAAACAGGCCTCACTTCCTTGGGCATTCCCAGCCCGCGCTCGGCAATAATATTGCGCTGTATTTGGTTAGTACCGCCATAGATGGTATCGGAACGAGTAAACAGAAATAACGACTGCAGGCGATTCAACTCATAGGGTGCAGCAGCGAGGATATCCGCTTCGGGGCCGAGGATATCAACGGCCAACTCACCGAGGTCTCGGTGCCAAGTTGCCCAGTATAATTTGTAAATTAAAGCTTCTTTTTGCAGACTGCCATCGCTGCTGCCAGATAACATCCGCAAGCTGTTATAACGCATGATTTTTAAACCAATATGCGCGTCGGCAAGACGCTGCCGAATAATCGGATCTTTAGCTGCACCATTTTCTTTGGCCAGTTTGACCACTTCGTTTAATTCATTTTGAAAGGCCATTTGCTGGCCGAGCGTTGACACGCCACGCTCAAAACCTAGTAAGCCCATCGCAACTTTCCAGCCCTCACCGGGTTGACCAACAATGTCATCAGCGTCGCACTGGGCATCGTCAAAGAACACTTCGTTAAATTCAGAAGTACCAGTAATTTGTTCAATAGGCCGAACGGTTACACCAGGCTGATCCATTTTAATTAAGAAAAAACCCAAACCTTTATGCGCTTTGGACTCTGGGTCGGTGCGCGCAATGACGAAGCAATACTCAGATTCATGGGCAAGCGAAGTCCACACTTTTTGGCCATTAATAATCCACTTACCCGTGGCCTCGTCAAAACGCGCCTTGGTTTTGACATTGGATAAATCTGACCCCGCGCTAGGCTCAGAATAGCCCTGACACCAGAACTCAGTACCCGCCAAAATACCTGGCAAATATTTTTGTTTTTGCTCAGCACTGCCAAAAGCAATCAGGGTTGGCCCAGCCAAACCCTCACCAATATGGCCCATACGCCCCGGTGCGCCAGCACGGGCATACTCTTCAAAGAAGATGACCTGTTGCTCGATAGATAAACCGCGCCCGCCATACTCTGTTGACCAACCCACGCAAGTCCAGCCGCCCTCAGCCAACTTGCGCTCCCAGAGCTTACGCTCCTCGGGAAACATATGCTCATCGCCGGGTCCACCGCGAAATTTTAACTGAGCAAACTCAGCGACTAAATTTTCGGCAAGCCAAGCGGCAATCTCGGCGCGAAATTTTTCATCTTCAGGACTGAATTGTAATTTCATGGATTTTCTCGATAGTGAGTCAAACGTCGAATAAACAAGGTCTGACTAAAAAGCTAAAATATGCCTACACCCGACGCTCTACGCCAGAGTTGTCACGCTCAAACATCCAATAATATTGCCGCTACTCGCTCGCGGTGATAGCTGCTGCTGCCCAGAAAATGTTCGCTGGATTTGGCACGCTTGAAATAGAGGTGGACATCATATTCCCAAGTAAAGCCGACACCACCGTGGATTTGCATCGCTTCACCGGCGTTTTTAAAATAGGCTTCGGAACAATAGGATTTGGCGATACTGGCTGCTTCGGCCAGCTCATCGGCCAGCGGGCCATCAGTAAGGACTTCATCGGCAACGCAGGCAGCGTAATACACGGCTGAGCGCGCGACTTCACTTCGCAACATCATATCGGCGGCTTTGTGTTTAATCGCCTGAAAACCCGCAATAGTTCGCCCGAACTGACTGCGGCTTTTACTATAGTCAACACTGATATCCAGCACCTCCTGCATACCACCGGCTTGTTCTGCGGCCAGCGCAATAGTGGCTAGATTAAGGATTTTAGCGAGGTCTTCGGCGCCATGTCCGGCTACTCCCATCAAGTCGCTGCCGCCAAGACTGACATTTTTTAATTCAATCTGGGCCTGACGACGGGTTTGATCCATTGTCGGCAGTACGCTGCGCTGAATTCCACGGGTATCCGCGGGAGTGACAAAAAGACTAATACCCTCTGCACCCATACTGCCCTCTTCGCGAGCAGCAACAATCAGAAAATCAGCACGCTGACCATCGAGTACGTAACGATAATCACCGTTGAGAATATAGTTATCACCGTCACGGCAGTAACTAGCGACGACCGCGTTAGCGTCCCATTGCGAACTCACTGAATTAAAGGCCAAGCTAGCAACCTTACCTTCAACAATTTGGGGTAAATAGACCGATTTTTGTTGTTCGGAACCCGCGATGAGCAGGGCGTTAGTCGCCATCGCTACCGTTGATAAATAGGGTGCGCAAAGCAAATAGCGGCCCATCTGTTCCATGACCGCAACCAATTCGACATATCCCAACCCCATGCCGCCGTAAGCTTCAGGGATATGCAGAGCCTGCCAATACATATCGCTGCAAATAGATTCCCACAACGCCGTATCAAAGCCTTGCTCGGTAGCCATAGCGCTACGCACAGCCGAACTGGTACAAGACGCCTTTAAAAAAGCCGCCGCCGTATCGCGTATCATTTGCTGTTCTTCAGTAAATGCGAATTCCATGCTGTCTCCCAAACACGACGGCGGCTTTTGCGGCTGGTAACTTACGTTACAAGCAGCACGGTGCTTTTCACACCGCGATCATCACAATCTCAGCTGCAAACGCACAAAGGCGCCGTCTTCAAATTCATATCTCTTACCGGACTCGACATCAAAGTCCATGCTGCCATAACCAAGTTGCAGCGCGGAGTTCTGAAAAATAGTGAACTCAACGCTCATTGACCATTCTTTATAGCCATCAATATCACCAAAGCCAGTGGCATCGGGGGCGTAATACAGGCCACTACGTAAACGTACAATCTCATTAAAAGGCAAACTCAAATCGCCACCAAAGGCGACCGCACCGCCATCAAGATCAACGTCATCACCGGCTAGGCCAATCAATTTAGCGCCAACACGACCATTCACCGCGCCGCGCTGCCCGTTAGCATAGAGACCCAATGAGAGTAAATCGGCATCATCGCTGTGATGGATCCAATCCAACTGGGCACTGTTTTCCGGGCTCATATCACCGGCAACAGAGACACCAAAGGTGTCATCACCAAAACGAAACGCCACGCCACCCGCAAAAACTGAGCTGCTAACCGTGGCCAATAACAAACCGGCAATAAAAAGGGCTTTCATGGTAAGGATTCTCCTACTGATTAAAGATATGGACTCAAAAATAAAATATTTGAGTCCACTTTAAATCAGTTACCATACACTTTCTGCGCCGGAACTGCCTCTTCGAAAAGGGTTTTAATCGCAGAGCCAACTTCAGCCGGTGCCCAACGCGCACCCTTGTCGACTTCTGGGCCTTTGCGCCAGCCATCGGCCAAAGAAATCTTGCCACCCTCGGCCTCAAATACACAGCCAGTAACGTGTGCAGACTCTGCACTTCCTAGCCACACCAGTAAGGAAGACACATTTTCGGGCGCAAAAAAGTCGAAACTACCGTCTTCTGGTTTAGCCATACGCGTCGCCATGGCTTCAACAGACGTTGTCATACTAGTACGCGCAGCAGGGGCAACCGCATTGGCGGTGATCCCATAGCGTGATAATTCAACACCCTGATTCAATGTCAGAGCTGCAATACCGGCTTTAGCCGCCGCGTAATTGGACTGACCAACCGAGCCCTGCAAACCTGCGCCCGAAGTGGTATTAATAATCCGTGCATCCACGGCTTTACCTTCTTTGGACTTACCGCGCCAGTAATGCACCGCGTGGGAAGAAATACAGAAATGACCTTTCAGATGCACCGCCATAATGGTGTCCCACTCGGCTTCGGTCATTGAGGCAAACATGCGGTCGCGATTGACACCGGCGTTATTCAATACCACGTGTAAATCACCGTAAGTTGCAATGGCCTGCTTCACCGCATTGAGACTGTCGTCATAATTAGTGATGTCTGAGGTATTCACCACAGCTTTGCCACCAGCCGCAGTGATCTCATCAACCACTGCCTGTGCCGCTGCTTCATTAATATCGTTGACTATTACCGAGGCGCCCTCGGCGGCAAAAACTTTGGCATGTGCCGCACCAAGGCCGCCACCGGCGCCCGTGATAATCACCACTCTATCGTTACAAATTCCCATGATCTTGTTCCTAAAAAATTAAATTTGTGGGCCTGAGGTTTGACTAAAGTCGCTCTAGAATCGTCACATTCGCCTGACCACCGCCTTCACACATGGTCTGTAAACCGTAGCGGCCACCGCTGCGCTCCAGTTCATGCAATAAGGTGGTCATTAACTTTGTGCCCGTCGCGCCCAGAGGATGACCCAGAGCAATCGCGCCACCGTTGACATTGGTTTTAGCGTGGTCATAGCCGGTTTCTTTCAACCAGGCCATGGCAACCGAGGCAAACGCTTCATTGATCTCAACCAGATCAATATCTTGCAAAGACATTCCGGCTTTTTTAAGTGCGTACTGAGTGGCGCGAATTGGCGCGGTGAGCATCCACACAGGATCGTCGGCGCGTACACTCATATGATGAATACGTGCACGAGGCGTAAGATTGTATTGCTTTAAGGCCTTTTCACTAACCAGGAGCATCGCGCTAGAAGCATCACAGGTTTGACTGGAAACGCCCGCAGTGACCTTTTCACAGCCAAACAGAAAATCTAACTCGGCCATTTTTTCTAGGGTGGAATTGCGTGGGGTTTCGTCCATTTTGACGTCGCCGAAGGGAATAATTTCACGATCAAAACGTCCTTCTGCAATGGCTTTTAATGCACGCTGATGTGACTCAAAGGAATACTCTTCCAAGTCCCGACGTGAGAAACCCCACTTATCAGCAATCATCTGTGCCGATTTGAATTGCGTTGGTGGCTCGGCGCCATAACGTTCAACCCAGCCCGTCGAGCCCGAGAAAGGATCACTAAACCCCATGGGGATCGCCGCGGTCATTGCCGAGGAAATCGGAATTTGAGTCATGGTCTGCACGCCACCAGCAACAACCACATCCATGGTGCCCGACATAATTGCCTGAGCGGCGAAATGCACCGACTGCTGAGAAGAACCACACTGGCGATCGATGGTGGTACCCGGCACTTCATCAGACAAACCCGCCGCCAACCATGCGGTGCGAGCGATGTCACCAGCTAAGGGACCAATGGCGTCAACACAGCCAAAAATCACATCGTCGTATTCATTGTCCGGTATACCATTGCGCTCGACGATTGCCTTCAAAACATGGGCACCCAAATCCGCACCGTGAACATGAGCCAAGCCGCCCTTGCGACGTCCTGTAGGACTGCGTACTGCGTCTACTATATAAGCTTCTGCCATTTTAAATTCCTCGTTGTTTGGTTGAGCGTCTGACGTCAAATTTCTGACATCGGTCTAAGCTGCAAAGGTATTTCCCGCGCCCAGCAGCGCGTCATCACTAAACACGTAAGCTGCCAAACGCTGCTTATGAAAACCGGCAGTGCCATAACTGCTGTTCAATGCCCAGGCCCGCTTCATGAATATATGCAGATCCATTTCCCAGGTATAACCCATGGCGCCGTGCACCTGAATACTATTTTTCGCCGCAAAATCTGCCACTTCACAGGCGACGATTTTGGCGTGACTGACGTTGCGC
>JBLHPB010000075.1:0-14282 GCA_047624025.1 Zhongshania sp. | reverse complement strand
CATCGGCCGCGGCTTGCTTGGCCTCTTCCAACTGCAACTCTAGGCTTGTCGCTGGCTCTTCACCAGACTCCTCAACTAGCTCACCGGCCTCAGCTGTCTCAGCTGCCTCAGCTGCCTCAGCTGCCTCGAGCACAGCCTCGACCTGAACCTCTGCGTCTTGGGCCTGTTTGTTTTCCTGATCTTCAGTCACGTATTCAGTCTCCGTGTTTCACTGTCATCTTGCAGCTAATCGCCGCGCTGCCCCAGATATTGGGGGTCGCGCAGTATTTTTCAAGGCAACAAAAAATAATTTTCCACCACCGCCACCATACTATTGCTCAAATACACTAAACTACTGTATAAATGTACACCTAAAATCACACTGCCACCGTGAGAGACACCACCATGCTGAGCCACCTTAATATCAGCAATTACGCCATTACCGAAAGCCTCGACATCGAACTTCATCCAGGCATGACGGTACTGACCGGCGAAACCGGCGCCGGCAAATCCATTATGATTGACGCACTGGGTCTAGCGCTTGGCGACCGTGCTGACAGCGCTATTGTTCGCGCCGGCGCCGAGCGCGCTGACATTCATGCCCTGTTCGACATCAGCGCCATTAAGGCAGCCAAAGCCTGGCTCGCCGAGCGAGAATTGGGCAATGACGATGAGTGCATGCTGCGCCGAGTTATTACCGCCGAAGGCCGTTCCCGCGCCTATATCAACGGCCAACCCACCACGCTGCAGGACATTCGCGAGTTTGGCAATTTACTGATCGACATTCACAGCCAGCACGCCCACCAATCGCTATTGCAAAAACCCTTCCAACGGGATTTGCTCGACGCCTTTGCAAACACCACGACCCTTGCCCTGCAGGCAGGTGATCACTACCATCAATACCAGCGCCACAGCAAAACCCTAAAATCTTTGGAAAGTAATGTTGCCGAGCAAAATGCCCAAGAACAACTACTGCGCTACCAGCTTGAAGAATTATCCCGACTAGACCTTAAAGTAGGTGAACTGGAAGAACTTGAGAATGCCCAAAAACAACTGGCCAATGCCGAGCAAATCCTAGCTGCCAATCACCACAGCCTGCAGCTCTGCCGAGAAGGCGAAGTGAATGCTATGGGCATCCTTCACCAAGCGCTTTCCTCGCTGAACAGCAGCCAACACCGCAGCCCGACCCAAGAAAATGCCGCGCAGCTAATTGAAACCGCCCGCATTCAAATTGAAGAAGCCGCCAGCGAACTGCAACATGTCATCGATAGCACCGAGCTGGACCCGGATCGTCTGATCGAGATCGAAACTCGCCTGGATGCCATCTACCAAACCGCCCGCAAACATCGCCTGCAACCCTCTGAACTGCCCGAATTACAAGCCTCTCTGCAAGAGCAGCTGGAAAGCCTTGATGCCAGCGACGAGAAACTCGATAAATTACGAGCTGAACAGGCTAAATCCCTTAAAGCCTACAACAGCACTGCCGATGAACTCAGTGACAAACGCCGCAAGGCCGCAGTCAAAATGAAAAAACAAGTCGAGGATCAATTGCAGGCATTGGCGATGAAGCACTGTAAAATCGAATTTGCCCTGCATCGACTCGACGACAGTGAGCCTCATAGCTGTGGCCGTGAAGAAATCGAGATACTGATCAGCACCAATCCTGCCACCGCCCAAGGCCCACTCAATAAAATTGCCTCGGGCGGTGAGCTATCCCGTATCAGCCTTGCCATTCAAGTGGTTACCGCCAAAGTGGCCGCGATACCCACCATCGTCTTTGACGAGGTGGATGTCGGCATTGGCGGTGCCACCGCCGAAATCGTTGGCAAATTACTTAAGGAATTAGGCCAGCGCAGCCAAGTACTCTGCGTCACTCACCAAGCACAAGTCGCCAGCCAAGGCGATCATCACATCAGGGTGCAAAAAGTCGGCGACAAAAAACAACTACACACCAGCCTGGAACCATTACAAGACGAACAGAAAATTGATGAGGTTGCCCGAATGCTAGGCGGCATTGCGATTACCGAGAATACTCTGGCTCATGCCAGAGAAATGCTCGGAGTAAGACATTAATTACGTCTATGACTGTATGCAGTCATAGACGTAAAAGGCAAAAAAATACCCGCTTACGCGGGTATTTCTAAAACACAGATTTTATCTCTCATAGGTACACAGCTAGGCATCAAGCCTTTTTAGGCTTCACATACAAAACCAAACTGTGGTCAACCAGCTCAAAACCACGCTCAGCCACGAGCTCGCGCTGGCGACGCTCGATAACCTCATCATAGAATTCAATGACCTCACCAGACTCCATGCACACAATGTGGTCGTGGTGATCGCCTTTTTCCAGCTCAAATACCGAGTGGCCAGTTTCAAAGTTATGGCGGGTCACTAGACCAGCCGCTTCAAACTGGGTTAAAACTCGGTAAACCGTGGCCAGACCAACGTCTTCACCAGACTCCATCAACGCGCGATAGACATCTTCTGCACTAAAGTGCTGACTGTCACTTTCTGCCTGCTCCAGCAACTGTAAAATCTTGACCCGAGGCAATGTGACTTTTAGTCCCGCTTTGCGAAGCTCTTGATTTTCTGTAGACATCTGCTTTGGACCTTAGCGTTGCGAATGGGATTGCGCTATTATCCCACGCCTCAGTAAGCGATTGGAACCCTTTAGCATGTTTAGACGATTTGCCACAGCCTGCCTGTTATTTTCCCTGGCCGCATGTAGCTCACTGCAATTCCCCGGCGTGTACCGTCTGCCTATCGATCAGGGCAATATTATTACACCGAAAATGGTTGCACAACTCGAAGTCGGCATGAGCCGCAGTCAGGTGGAATACATTATGGGCACGCCGCTGGTGCGCGATCCCTTTAACACTGATCGCTGGGATTACGTGTACACCTTGAACAAGCCTGAGGAAAAGCTGGAGCGTCATCAGCTTAGCGTGTTCTTTAAAGGCGATACGCTGCTTGAATTTAAAACCGACGTTAAGCCCGAGGCACCAGTCAAAATCAAGACTGAAGCAAAGGCAGAAGCAACAACAACCCCAACTGCCACCAGTAAATAATTACTCGGCGGCCTTGCGGGCCTTCACCTTGGCGGCCCGCTGCTTGCGAACCTCTTTTGGATCGGCAATAAGCGGACGATAAATTTCCACGCGTTCGCCATCTTTAAGTGCCTGTTCGTCTGGCTTACTCACCATCTTGCCAAACACACCCAGGTCCACTGCGGCTAAATCCAATTCTGGAAATTGCTTGTCCAGCCCCGATTGCATGGCTGCTGCCCGCACCGAACTACCAACAACTAACTCTAGGGCCACAATGCGCTGTTTATCGGGCAGGGCATAAGCCACCTCGACATGAATGGTTGATTTATTTTCGTTCATATTGCTCATTCGCTCGTTTCACCAAAGCATCAACTAAATTATTAGCCACCGAATTAAACAGCTGCCGGGTGGCGACATTCATTAAACTATTACTCAGAGTAAAGCGCAGATGCAAACTGACTTTACAGGCATCTTCAGCCAAGACCAATAAAGTCCACTCACCTCTAAAATCGTCGAAGGGACCATCTACTAGGCTCAAGCTCACACTGCGACCCTCTACCAAGGTGTTACGAGTAATAAAGCTAAAGTTAATACCTGCACGTGATAAATCCAGTCGCGCCTCCATAGCCTCATCACTGCGCTGTAACACCTCTGCGCCCACACAGCCGTCCATGTACTGAGGGTAGGCCTCTATATCGTTAATAAGCCTATATATAGTGGCCGCGGAATAGGGCAGCAAGGCGCTGCGGCGAATTTCGTTCATGCCCGTGTCCTAAATAATTAAGTGCTGCAGCAACGGCGTGGCAGGCTAAGCCTGCAACCGAAAATAAAGGCCCACCACGAGTACAGTCAACACCGCAGGCGGCGCAATATACCGCAACAAGGCCTGCCAAAGCCAAAAAAATACTGACTCCCACCAACCGTCACCAATCCCATATGCTGATTTAGGCACCCGCCAACCAGTAAACAACACCAGACCCAGCACACACACAGGCAAAAGAATATTAGCCGCAAAAATATCCTGCCACTCCATCAAACTCCTCGACAACCAGTGCAAGGAACTATCAGCCGACATGGACACAATAGCCAAATCACCACACAGTAGTACCAGTGCGCCCACCGTGAGCGCGGCTAGCCAACGTAAAAAGCCCCAGCGCTCCACCAGATAAGCAACCACCGGCTCCATCAGCGCCACCACTGTAGTCAAAGCTAATATCGACAGGAGGAGGAAAAATGCGGTGCCAGCAATATCGCCAAAAACAAGATTTCCAAAAGAAAAAGGCAAGCTGATAAACAACAGCGCAGGCCCAGAGCCCGGCACAATATGCTGATCAAACACCAATGCCAGAATCGCCAAGCCCCCCAGAATCAACACCAGAGTATCAAACACTGCTAGGGCAACTAGCTGGCGAGACACTGAGCGCCCAGAGGGGAAGTACGCTCCGTAGGCCATTAGAGCACCAGTACCAATGCTCAGGGTGTAAAAAGCGTGCTGCAAGGCGGAAAACACGCCCCGCCAACTTAAATCAGCACTGCGCAATGTAAACATCCACTTTAATGCCGAATTAAAATCACCCAGCATATAACTGTAATAAACGATGCCCATCAGCACCAACAGCAACACCGGCAATAACACCCGCAGCACCAGCGCCATGCCTCGCACCACATTGATCGCTGACAACATTACCGCCACAGTCAAAAATATCCGCTGCCAGAAGCGCATGAGGTCCGTTGAAGCCAGTAGCTCGGTAAACTCTTGGGCAACCAGGTCTAGACTGGCGCCATCGAATAAGGCCGAGGCCATATTGACCACATAAAGCATCAGCCAACCGGCCACGACAGAATAATTAGCCGCCAGCAACAAGGCGGCAATACCCGCCACCTGGGCCGCTACCGACCAGTACTTGCTAAGCTTTGCGTAAAATGCGACCTGATCCATAGCGTGAATGGGGTTGCCCCGAGCGCGAACCGCAATACGTACCTCGGCATAGGCAATCGGCACCATGACTAAAAAAACAAAGGCAATATAAACGAGTAAATAGACCCCACCACCGTTTTCCCCCAGTTCTTGAGGGGTGCGCCAGAAGTTGCCGAGACCCACCACCAAACCGGTGGCCGCAGCGAGAAACGTCCAGCGACTGGACCAGATTCCCTGTATCTTTCTTTTCTTTAAGGCCATATGCCAGTGTAGTCATTTTTGCTAAGCAGGGGTCTTTTTACCTGAGCCCAATAGGTTTTGCCAGCAACTCCCTCTATAATCGCTCCCATGAGTAAATCTAAAGCCAAAAATACCAGCGGTCAGATAGCCCAAAACAAAAAGGCGCGTCATGATTACACCCTTACCGACAAGTTTGAAGCCGGTCTAGTCCTACAGGGCTGGGAGGTAAAAAGCCTGCGTCAGGGTAAAATCCAGATAACCGACACTTATGTCTTACTGAAAAACGACGAAGCTTTTTTGATTGGAGGCAATATCACGCCGCTGCTGAGCGCCTCCACCCATTTCGTGACGGACCCAATCCGTACCCGTAAACTCTTGCTGCACGCCAAAGAATTGAGCAAACTGCGCGAAGCGGTTCAGCAAAAGGGCTATACCTGCGTGTGCACCGCCCTATATTGGAAAAAACACCTTATCAAGGCTGAAATATGCCTGGCCAAAGGCAAGCAGGATCATGACAAGCGCGAAACCGAAAAGAATCGTGACTGGGAACGTCAAAAATTGCGCATAGCGCGTCAACACAACTAAGAGAGCCACTCACCTCACGCCCATGAAAACTATTTATTTGTTGCGCCATGCCAAATCCGACTGGAATGATGATCAGCTCAGCGACGCCGAGCGCCCCATTACCAAACGCGGAAAACGCGACTGCCAATTGATCGCTAGCGAGATTCAACGCAGTGAGCGCAGCTTCAAACACGTTTATTGCAGCACCGCCAAACGCGCTCAAGAGACTCTCAAGCGCTTCACAGTTGACTCAACAATATTTGACAACGCCACTATCCAACACGATGAGGCACTTTACACCTTCGAAGCTCCCAAGCTACTGAACTGGCTCAAAGACCTACCCCAGAGCCAGGACCATGCTTTTATCATCGGGCACAATCCGGCTCTGGTCGAGCTGGCCAACTACCTCTACGACGGCAAAATCGGCCATGTCGGTACTTGCACATTCATGGAACTGGAAATCAATGTGGAATACTGGGATCAACTCCGCGCCGACAGTGCCAAACTGACCGAAATTATCAGACCCAAACAATTCCGCTAAGGCGAACATCTGCCGCAAAGGACATGCCTCAATGGCCGACAACTCCGCGTTAAAAAATATCAATATTGTTAACGATGTCCTCATCCTTAAAAAAAGCCACAAAATTATTCGCCGCATGCAACGCGCCTTGCCGGGACCTGAGATTCACGGCTACCAGATTTGGGGTTCGTCCTTTCTGATCATGGACTACCTGCTGGAAAATCCGCCAAAAAAGCGCGCTAAAATCATGGAAATTGGCTGTGGCTGGGGGATTTTAGGTATTTCCTGCGCCCAACACTTTAATGCCAAGGTAACCGCCGTAGATGCCGACGAGCATGTATTTCCCTATCTGGATGCCCACGCCACGCTGAATGATGTGAGCATTAAAACCCGCACTGCCCGCTATGAAAGCCTCAGCGCGACAGATTTGAAAGGTCACAGCCTAATGCTAGGTGGCGACATCTGTTTTTGGGATAACTTGGTTAAACCGCTGTTCTCAGCGATTACCGCCGCTCGTGAAGCAGGGGTTAAAACCATTATCATTGCTGACCCTGGCCGCCCGCCCTTTCACAAACTAGCCAAGCGCTGTCAAAAAGCCTTTGGCGCTGAATTACTCAGCCGTGAAATCAGCAGCCCTAAAAATATTAGCGGTGAACTACTCATCATCACTCAGTAAAAGTTACTTATTTTTACGCTTTTTCTTGGTTATTTTTTTCTTAGGCCGGTAATCAAGCTTCGCCAAACGAGGTAATTTTCCGGTACTGAGAAACTCATGAGTCAATGCTTGAGAACGAATTTTTGCCGCGCTTTTCTTGCGACTCCGAAAAACATTGCTCTGACTGGCATCAATAATTCGCGCCTTAACATTATCGGCCCACTGTAAATCAATAATACTTTGCAAGGTCTTCTGAATAGCTTTGCAGTAAATCGGGCAACTTACCTCAACCCTAAAATCAATATTGCGGGTCATTAGGTCAGCCGAAGAAATAATATAGCGGGGCTGCCCAGCATTGCGGAAAATATATACTCGCGGGTGCTCCAAAAATCCATCAACGATACTAATCGCCTCAACATTCTCACTAAGCCCCACCACTCCCGGCACCAAAGAACACATACCGCGTACAATTAAGCGCACCATCACACCGGCATTACTGGCTTCATAGAGTTTTTCAATCAACTCGCGATCAACCAAATTATTACATTTGAGAGTGATCCCGCACTCTTGGCCCTTGGCCGCATTGTCTATTTCAGTTTGCACTAATTCCAACAAGCCCTGCCGGCTATTGAGTGGCGACACGGCAAGATGCTTAAACTCATGGCGTTTATAATTGAAGGCAATAAAGTCAAAAACTTTGGCGACTTCATCACCGATCTCCTGATCGTAGGTCAACAAACTGAAGTCGGTATATACCTGGGCAGTTTTTTCATTAAAATTGCCCGTGCCAATATGAGAGTAATAACGTTGCGCGCCCCCCTCCTGACGAACAATTGAAATCAATTTACTGTGGACCTTAAGCCCCGGCACACCCAGAATCACATTAACGCCACCATCCGTTAACCGCTGTGACAGAGCAATATTAGCCTCCTCATCAAAGCGTGCCTGCAACTCCACCACCACCGTCACTTCTTTATGATTGGCCACCGCATTTAACAAAGCGTCAACCACGTGGGAGTTAGAAGCAACGCGATACAAACTTGCCTTAATACTTTTAACCGCAGGATCAATCGCCGCTGTTTTCAACAGGTCAGTGAGATAATTAAAGTTATGGTAGGGGTAGTGCAATAAAATATCTTGATCACGCAAACAACTCAGAATGTTTGCAGCCTGATCGATAACCGGTACCGGAATTGGCGGCAGTGGTTTGTTATCCAAATAGGCCGGCCCCAAATTTGGGAAGCGCATAAAATCTTTAGAATTGTGATAGCGACCACCAGGAATCATCGAGTCCAACTTACCCAGCCCCAAGCGCTTAACCAAATAATCAAAAAGATCATTGGGCATGGCGCGGTCATACACAAAGCGCACTGGATCGCCTTTTTTCCGTTGTTTCAAACTCTGAGTCATCTTCTCCACAAAGGTGTGGGTGACCTCTTCACTCAGCTCCAATTCGGCATCACGCGTTAATTTAATGGTGAAGGCCTCGGCCACCTCCAGTGGAAAAATACCTCTAAACACTTCCTTCAAGCAAACCCGAATCATATTCTCAAGCGAAATTAGTACCTTACCTCGCTTACCCTTACGACCAGGAATACGAATAAAGCGATCTAGGCGTGAGGTGGGTATTTCCAGCAAGGCAAAGCGAGTTTGATTTCCATAACAAAGACGAATGGCCAGATAGATGGACGACTCATTTAACTCCGGTATCGGGTTGGCATCGTCCAAAAGAATCGGCACCAGCTCTTGCTGAATATGACTGTGGAAATACTGACGAACAAAGCTAGTTTGCGCCTCGTCCAGCTGATTCTCATTGATCAAATAGATTTTACGGCGCCGTAATTCCTTGAGATTTTCGCGGTACACAACATCAAAACGGTGCTGTAACTTAAGAACCTTTTGACGAATTTCTTCCATTAAGACTTTATATTCGTCCTGCTTGGACGCAGGTGAAAACACTGCCAAACGACGCACATCTGCCACACGCACGCGGAAAAACTCATCCAAATTATTCGAAAAAATGCCCAGATAGCGGATACGCTGAATAATAGGCACATCCGGATCAGCCGCTTCCTGTAACACTCGCTCATTAAACGACAACCAGCTTAGCTCTTTAGAAATCCATGCCAAATCAACACCCTGCCCACCCATTACCTAATCCCTAAAATAGAAAACCAAAATTATTTACTAGTGTATGCCTACTAGATGTCATTAGTATGACAACTTTAGACAGTCGATATTCGCAGAGCCAGCCGATACACTAGTAGAATCTAATCTCAAGCTATCTGGCTTACAACTAAAAAACACTAGACCAGAAGGCTACGCTATTCGCTGTAAATTTTTGCATTCAAAGCCGCGACTGCCCGAAAAATGATAAGGAATTAATACCAACATGGCCCAAAACAGTGATTCCTATGCCGCACTGGACCTTGGTTCCAATAGCTTTCACCTCCTGATCGCTAGCTTCAATCAAGAAAAGTTAAAAATCATTGATCGCCATAAAGACATGGTTAGGCTCGCGGCCGGTCTCGATGACGATGGCCATCTTAGCGAAGAGGCCCAAGAGCGCGCATTAGCCAGCCTCGCCAAAATGGCTGATCGCCTGCGCGGCGTACCCCGCCGCCAAATCCGCGTGGTGGGCACCAACACCCTGCGCGCCGCTAATAATGCCTATGAATTTATGGCCAAAGCCGAGGCTGTGCTTGGCCTACCTATCAATATTATCTCCGGCACCGAAGAGGCCCGTTTGGTCTATCTGGGCGTGGCTAGTGACTTTGCTCCGGAAAACAAGCGCCGACTGGTCATTGACATTGGCGGTGGTTCAACCGAGCTGGTGGCAGGCAATCAAACACCTCGGCAATTAGAAAGCCTGCCAATGGGCTGTGTCAGCTTTAGTATGCGCTATTTTAAAGATGGCGATATCAGTGAAAAAGCCTTTAAAAAAGCCGTTAATGCTGCGCGACAATTGATTGGCGCCCACGTAGAACAGTATCGCGATCAATGGGACGAAGCCGTTGGCTCTTCCGGCACCATCCGCAGTATTGGTAAAATACTTGCTGAACAGCAGCTCAGCGATGCCGGCTATATCTCTGCCGACGGTATCGAGCAACTTAAAGCGCAATTATTGAGCGCAAGCAATATCAGCAAGCTTGATATTCGTGGTCTTGGCGAAGATCGCCGAGAAGTTATCATTGGTGGCTTTGCCGTGTTGTACGCGCTATTTCAAGAAATGGAACTGCCCGGCATCCACGTTTCCAATTACGCTATACGCGAAGGTATCGTCAACGACCTTGCTGGCCGCATCCACCATCGCGATAAACGCGACGAGACCATCAAGCAGCTTACCGTTCAATATGGTATCGACATTAAACAAGGTGACCGGGTTGCGGAACTCTGTTCGCGCTGGCTTAGCGCCGTCGTTACACACATCAACACTCCAGCCCTAGAGGCTGAATCACTGCTGCGCTGGGCAGGCCAACTTCACGAGCTGGGCCTCTCTATCGCCCATGGCGGCTACCAGAAACACGGCGCCTACATACTCGGCAATGCTGATATGCCCGGCTTTTCTCGCCAAGAACAAGCCCGCCTTAGTTTCTTGGTGGCCAGTCATCGCCGCAAACCCAAACCCATCAGCACTCCAGACTACGGCGTAACAGCCGATTGGCTGCTGGTTTGTGTATTACGCTTAGCCTGCATCTTTTACCGCCGCCGCCAAGCCAAGAAACTACCCGACACCATCACTCTGCAAAGCCATAGCGCCACCGAACTCACTCTGACGATTCCCGAACAATGGCTGCAAGAAAACCCCCTCATCGCCGCCGACCTTGAAGACGAAGCAGAACTACTCAATAAAAGCCTGGACATAAAACTCAGTATTCAGCAAACCCAAAGTGAATAATTCTAGCCGCCGACTGCTCAATGAGTTCTTGGCCCCGTGAACGGCTACTCTCTTAAGGACACCTACCCTGATGGCTTAGTACGCCCGGTGCATCCCAGGTACCGTTGTTATCAGCATCCACAAATATGGGATTACTCACCGCCAGCGCATACACGCCGCGGTCAGCAACCGTTCTTGCAGCCAAGGTGTCGCCATCAACAAAGTCGTTCGGAACTATCGGCCACATAGGGCGAGACACGCCTGCCCGCCCTTCTAATTGAACCACTATCCAGTAATCCTTTCCTGGGCTGGTGATAGACACTCCGCTAATCGCCGCTTCTAAACGCTGTGCGTCACCAGTGCTGCGTACATCAACCGCATTAACCATGAAATCTCTCCCAGCGTTTTGAACAATTGCCGGAGAACATGGCGAGTAACGCGCCGGTGTCGTCGCAATGCCTAAATCATTGGCATCATGAATGGTTTCACCATTTACGTAGACCGACACCCGATCAAACTCTGCCCACAAAGGACTTTTGACCGTTATATTTAAGGTGACAGTTCCATTAATAGCTGCCAAAGGCAGTGGCTTATCAACTGTGCCAAACGCATCTAACACTTCTAATCCGGCAACTTGACTTGCAGCGTTATGCGCCTTCACAACCATAAATGGCGCGTTGCTCATGGTGGTCAAGCCGGCACGAACAGAATCACCCACTGTGTGCGGATCGTTATTCACCGCTGCAATATCCGCTTTACCGTCGGACAACAAACCAGCAGGCACCGATATAAAATTGCGTGCATGCAGCGCGGTAATCTGACGGTCATGTGTATCAGAGTTAGACACAGCAGTGTGAAAACGGCCTTGGTTGATCAAGTTAAACCAGTCGCCTAGGTTATTGCCGAGAAACACACTGTCTTGTCCGCCCTGGCCTTGCTCGCCAATCCAAAGCTCTAGTGTGTCGTAATCATCGGTGTACATATTTCCTTCAGCAATATCTGCATGCGGGTGGTCAAATTTTGGATTAAGCCGTTTCTGTGCCGGGTCGGAACTTGAAACCGGCGGGTTTACACCGGTATCAATACCCAAACCTTTGGGACCGAAATGCCCCTCAATATGATTTATCTGAACCACCACTTCACGACCAGCGGCAATGGGATCTTTCTTGGCTTCAACCACAATTTCATGCGGTGTTAAATTGAAATTTCCGTATGCAGGAAAATCTTCACCGACTGGTGCGACACCGCCCCAATCCACCGTACCCTGGCCTAATTTAGCGTCAGTACTTTGTCCGGTTGCCGGATTTTCAGAGTCCGGCGAGACTGTCTCAATGGCCACTGGCCATGCGTTATAGTGACCATAGTCTTGGGTTGTCATTTCCGCACTTGGCGCACTGGCAACCATATTTTCAACGCCCATCGCCGCTATCACCGGTGCAAAGTCCGCACGGAATTCATGGTCGCTTGGTGTAAAGAAATCCATGCCTTCAGAAATATAATTCGCAACACGCTCCCGGTCAGTCACCTCGCCATCCAAACTTTGAAACGAGTGAACGTGAAAATCACCAGTAATGTGATTCGGCGTTGGCACAACCTCAGCTAACACTGCAGCAACATTTAGCGTTTGCCCTGCAGTAACCGTGACATCTTGAGAAAATTCAGTGTACCGAGGCCCACGCGACACTGACAAAATATAATCGCCCGGCTCTATAGCTAACACACCGGTATCGCCAATCGTTACCGGCCCGTTTAAGGCGTCGCTAACGGCAGGTTCTGCCAACACAATATTATTGGGCAGTGGATCAGCGGCTGCATCGCCAAACACACCGCTGCGAACTTCCAACGCCATCAGCACCGTTTCAGAATTTTGTGGCTCACCCGCATCTGGGCTATCATCGGCACCAATTAACTGGACTTTTGCCGGTATATCTTGCCCTTCGCTATCTTTAACCGTAACTCTAATGGCACTTGCGTCCGGCACTGTAAAGTCCTGAATCATTACCGCATCCGCAGCGACACTAATATTCACTCTTGCTGGACCACCTGCTAAGCGACCCGGTACGTTTATGCGCAAACTGTAATCACCCACCGGCAATTTTCCTGAGAAACGCCCGTCTGCACCCGTACGAAAATGGTTCACTACATTTAAAGCCGGGCCGCGGTTTGTGACGAAATCGCCATTGGCGGTTAAAACAGCAATTTCAGCATTTGAAACCGCGCCACTACCATCTGTAACCTGCCCACTTAAGCTGCCCGTAGGCAAACCTAAAATTTCGTTACGTGATTCCAAAATACTGGCAACCGTGCCATCGCCCACCGCAAAATAACGCGTAAAGACTAAATTGCCGTTTGCCGGAACAGTGAAGTTAGGACTCGCCGTCGGGCTACCCCCGTGAGTGCCCTCGGGGGTTGTAGCAACGTCTACAAAGTCGCGACCGTACAAAAGAACAACAACGCCCACGGAAGAAACCGACGTAGTCCCGGCGACGTCATGAATCAAGCCATAACTTACACCAGCGCCCCCGTCATGCCCTGCATTGACAACAAACCGACACGAATCGCATGCAGCGGTTACAAAAGGCTCGCCAAACCCATAACCGTTTTGAAAGACTTCTAACTCGCCAGACCCGCTGATGTATTCAGTTAAATACAAATTAACCGCACTGCCGGTCGGGTTGATCATATTGGTATCGACCCTCACATACGGCTTACCTTCAACTAAGGTGTAATCAGTTTGAAACGTCAGCGGCAGATCGACGTCATCAGCACTAGATGGATACTGCAACGGAATACCACTTATAGTGAACCCCCGAATAATCGAGCTCGCATTAACCAACTCAAACAAATCATCCGGCCCCGTCGCACGGATAATGGCGGGCACACAATTCCCTTCCGCATCTTCACCACCCGCAGAAACAACCTCTACTGTTTGATAGTTGGGAGACGACTCAACATTGGTGCCTAAAATAAATTCTTCAAATTGATCATTGCCGTTTAGGCTACCGTCAGCATTTTTTAAGCCTGCATCAATTAAATTGCCACCAAACTGACCTAGACCAAACCAGTTGCGTCCTGGTTTTTGCACAATTGCACGCATGGTACTGTTCTCTAAAACAAAGTCACCCACACGGCTGCGTGACATTGGCCCGGAAATCAGATCAGTCTCAGTACTCGCTAATCGCGCAACAGCACATTTATTAACCGTGCTGCCGCCACCGGTATTGCCCAAAGTGTTAGTGCTGCTGGATTTGTTGTTACATCCGACTAGCAACGCCACAACAGAAAGTGTAACCACACCAAAAACAGCTGATCGCATAAAACGCATTGAAAGCTCCTAACGCATATAATTATATTATTACAGCCAGTTTACACGTCTATCTATACATGGGTCTCTAGGCAATGCAGCATTGACGATCTCTGACTGCCCGCCGCGGCCCAACACATCACCCCCAGCATCAAACCTGGCATCCAGCAAAGCAAAG
>JBLHPB010000074.1:0-14307 GCA_047624025.1 Zhongshania sp. | reverse complement strand
TCTATGGCCTGACGTAGGTGGGGTAGAAATTGATTGCACAGAGCTTTTTCAGCTGCGCCAAAATCCTCACTACCGGGGGGACGTGTAATCCGCAAACGCGCCTGTAGACCATCGGTATTAAACAAATCAGCGCCGAGAATGTGCATTACATTACTGGGCCGCAAATAATTTAGAAAATAATCAGAATTCTGAAATTCATTCACCGACAAAAATTCAGCTATAGTCACCAGTTCACCATCGGGTAAATTGACAAATGGATCTAAGGCAAAATAACGGTCGTTATAGGCGTGGTAAATTTCAGGAGTGAAAGCCAATGAATTCAGCACTACACCTTTTTCACGAGCACTTGGTGGTCGCAGTAACAGGGTCGCAAAATTGCCTCCCAGCAATTCCCGCAATGCGCCGAGAAATTGCTGCCAGGGCGGCGATTCCAACATACCACCATAAATACTATGTATCACCGCATCCATTTGCGGTGATACGCGCAGATTTTCCATAAGGCATCGGGTCATTTTTATCAATGTGCCCCGATTCTAAGCTTATCCCAATGGTTTCTCCATTGTTGCAGCAATCAGTTGGGCAAAAATTCTCCGCCATTGACATCCAATGCCGCACCGGTGACCGCACAGGCATAATCCGAACCCAGAAATATCGCCGCTTTGGCGCAATCGCCATCATCGGGGATATGCCCCAAGGGGATATTACTGGCCACCGCAGCCACCTGCTGTTCGACGCTGGGGCCACCAGCATCGGCATTCATCTGTAAGTAACCTTCCACCGACGGCCCCCACATCCAGCCCATATAAGCCGAATTCACACGGATATTGTACTTCCCCAATTCCAGCGCCAAATGTGATGTTGCACTTGCCAAGGCGGCCTTAGAGGCACCGTAACCACCCTGGGTCTGCAAAGGTTTGCGTGTCACCATGGTATTGATCATAACAATAGCGCCACCGCCCTGCTTTTTCATTTGCGGTATGGCTTCTAGAGTCAGGGCCATGGTGCCAAATAAATTCACATCCATCGCTGCTCGCCAGCTATCTAAATCCGCCACTTCAATCGGTTCAAAGCTGCCGGGATTGTAGGCACTGTTAAATAGCACATCGATACGAGCAAAACGCGCGATGGTTTTCTCAACCAACGCCGCACATTGCTGGCGATCACTAATATCAGTAACGACCTTTAGCACCGCAGTATCCAGCCCCAAGGCCGCAATAGCCCGCTCAGCATCATCCAACTTACTGGCAGTGCGCGCGCACATGGCCACTGCCGCGCCCTGTTTGGCAGCTTCTACCGCCAATTCCTGACCAAGACCTGGACCAATCCCCGATACGATTACAACCTTGTCTTTTAAAAGCATATAGCCATCCTGTTATTGAATATTTAGCGGTAAACCAGCCCAGATTAACTGAGGCACGGAGCCCTGACACCCCCCATACGGACGGGATAGAACGCTTACACCTATCACCGCACAACTTACCGTAGCGCAATGGTGAGACTTGACAAATTTCACGCTCACGCTCAATATTAAACACCTGTTTAATATTGAGCGTGAGCCACTTGAATAACACTGGTCAAACCCGCCGACGTGGCCGTCCTCGCAATGACGCAGCCCCAACACCATCGCTAGATGACTTACTTCAAACATCAGCGGGTATTTTTGCTCGCGACGGTTACGACGGCGTGTCGCTGCGCAAATTACAAACAGAGCTAAATGTTAGCTACACCTTTTTTCATCATTACTTTGATTCTAAGGAAGCGCTCTGGAAAGCGGTAATCGACCGCCTAGCAGGCGCCACTGCCAGTAAAATTCTTGCAACACTACAAAATATTGACGACACCCACAACGAGCTAGACGCTCTCAAAGAAGGCATCGCGATTTATATCCGTAGCGCCTTTGTAGATCCCTCGATGTATAAAATTTACCAACAGGAATCACTGCAAGACGGACCACGTTTGGACTATATTTTTCAAAGCTATTTTGCCCCGGCTTGGCAACTGATTGAGTCCATGGTCGCCAAGGTTAATCAACTAGGAATCATTAAACCCATTCCCATTGAAAGCCTATTTTTTGTTGTCCAGTCCGCGACCGCACCCAGTGTACAACTGCCCTTTTATCAGCACCTGACGGCTAAAAAACCCATGAATTCTACGCAAATCGAAACCCACATCCAACAATCTATCGACCTGCTATTCCACGGCTGGCTTAAATAAAAAGGAGTGATCAATGAAAGCATCTAATGAATACTTGGATCTGCCGCGAAAATCCAACGACGACATCAAACATATTCCCGGTGATAACGGTGCCCTTCCCATCCTTGGCGACACAGTGGCATTTCTGACCGACTACCTCGCCTTAGTCACTCGCAAACATAAAATGTATGGCCCGGTATTTCGCAATAACGCCCTACTACAGCGCTCCATCGCCGTCCTCGGCCCAGAGGCCAATGAAATAGTACTCAAGGACAGCGAGAAGATCTTCTCCAGCAAAAAAGCCTGGGACCCTATTCTAGACAAACTGTTTCCAGACGGTTTGATGCTGCGTGACTTTGATGAACACCGTTTCCACCGCCGCATACTGCAATCCGCCTTTAAAAAAGATGCCCTGCAGGGTTATTTAGACGATATGAACCCGCGTATCCAGCAAGGCGTTTTGGACTTCCCGAAAAACACTGAGTTTGGCTTTAAAGATGACATCAAATCTCTGTTACTAGACGTCGCCGCCCAGGTTTTCATGGGGGTTGAGATGGGTGCCGAGGCAGACAAAATCAACAAGGGCTTTCTGCATGCAATGGAAGCGTCTATGGCAGTCGTTAAACTGCCCATTCCCGGCACGACGTGGAAAAAAGGTTTGGACGGCCGCAAGACACTCAAAGAATTTATTCAGAAACACATTGCCGCCAAACGCACGACAGAAAGCAGCGACTTCTTCTCGCAGTTCTGTCACGCCAAGGATGAAGACGGCAATACCCTTAGCGATGAAGCTGTGCGCGACCATACTATATTTTTGCTTTTTGCCGCTCACGACACTACCACCAGCACCCTGTGTTCAATCATCTATGCGCTGGCCAAAAACCCCGAGTGGCAAGATATTCTGCATAAAGAATGCAGCCAAATTGAAGGCGACCACCTCAGCTATGACGACCTACCCAAACTGGAGAAAGCCGGCTTAGTCATGAAAGAAGCGCTGCGGATGTATCCACCCATACCAGCAATTCCTAGACGATGTATTAAAGAAACCGTAATACTGGGTCACCGCATTCCCAAAAACAGTGGCGTCGGTATATCGCCGTTGTTTACCCACTACATGGAAGAATGGTGGTCAGAGCCACACAAGTTCGACCCTGAGCGTTTCTCTGCCGAACGCGCCGAACACAAGCGCCACCTCTACCAATGGATTCCCTTTGGGGGCGGCGGCCACAAATGTATTGGTCTCAACTTTGCTGAAATGCAGGTCAAACTGTTCCTATTTCACCTATTCAAAAATCACACCATCAGCGTCAAACCCTGCTATGAAATGAAATACAACGCGGTGCCTATTTCCTTCCCTACCGACGGCTTGCCAATCACCATACGCGCTAGAAAATAGATAAGGCTCCTGCATAGCCTCACTAAGGCTATGCAGGAGAAAAAAAGAAAGGGACACAAACCGTTAATCGATAAATGCTGGCAATGACAATATCAGCCGCTCCAGGAGCGGCCGAAGTTTAGCTAATTGGCGGGTATTTTTCCGCCATCAGCACCCGAATATCTTTCTTAAGCACTTTGCCTGTAGGGTTACGCGGCAGAGCTGCCAGGTATTCGACTTTGCGCGGAATTTTAAAGCCCGCCAGTTTGCCGCGACAAAATTCAGTGAGTTCTTCTGCGCTCAACTCGGCTTGACCACCAGAGACCATAACGGCAAGCGGTACTTCTCCCCATTTTTGGTCGGGCACGCCCACAACAGCCACATCCTGAATTTGCGGGTGAGACATCAACAAGTTCTCTATTTCGGCGGGGTAAATATTTTCTCCACCAGAAATAATCATGTCTTTGACACGATCCTGAATATAGACGTAACCCTCTTCGTCGATACGACCCGCATCGCCAGTGTGCAGCCAACCATTAACGACCGTCTTGGCGGTTGCCTCAGCGTTATTCCAGTAGCCAAGCATAATTTGTGGGCCTTTGGCGACAATTTCACCAATTTCGCCAATAGCTAATTCGGCGCCATCGTTTCCGACAATTTTAACCTCAGTGCCAAAAACCGCTCGACCACAAGAGCGTAATAATTCAGGGCGCCCAGCCAGCGCTTTATGATGATCCTCGGCGGTCAAAAAGGTCAGCCCCATTGTCGCTTCGGTTTGACCATAACCTTGCACAAAATCACAGCCAAAGGCATCCATGCATTCTTTCAATAAGGATTCAGAAATAGGCGACGCGCCGTAATTAATGGTATGTAATTCCGAGAAGTCGTAGTCTTTAATATTTGGCACCATCGCCAAGGAGAATTGCAGCATGACGGGAATAACCGCCACAGTAGCAATATGCTCCTTGGACAGCGTTTCGACCATCCCCACCGGATCGTAATCACGATGAATAATCATTGATGCGCCATACACGATGCCAAGCAGAGAACCAACCAAACCCACTGCGTGAAAGCTCGGCGCAATCACTAAAACCCGCTCTCCCACTCGCGCACCAATGCCTGTCGTTATCGGTGTCTGATAAGTATTCAGCAAGACATTGCGGTGAGTAATCAAAACGCCCTTAGGTAAACCGGTAGTACCGCTGGTATACATTTGAAACAGAATATCGTCGCCGCCAATCTCCACCTCGGTGAGGCTAGCTGGCGTTTCCAGCCATGAAGCTAAAATTGGCGCGCTAGTGTCACTGTCGATACAGACACAGGTTTTACTGCGTAAATACTCACCACGTAGACCATCAAACTCTTGATCAAAAAACAGCATTTGGACACCGGCATCACTGGAAATAAATTCCACTTCCGAGGCCGTCAAACGATAGTTAAGGCCGACAGCAACGGCGCCGATGCGGGCGCAGGCAAGAAAGATGCACAAATTATCGACCGAGTTTTTGGCCATAATGGCTACTCGGTCACCCTTGCGAATACCCTCTGCTTGAATATGCGCGGCAATGGAGTTGATTGCCGCCCAACCCTGCCTATAGTTCAGGGTCTTAACTTGATCACTGGCCATCATCATGTCGCCGCGAATACGGGCGTGAAAAGCAGTGTGGTCATTCAAATCATTAAATAAGTTCATTGCTTACCTCTATCTCTTATCATTATTGCTAAGCCTACACCCCCTAAGACGCGTAGCGAAGCTCACAAAAGCGGCGTCGATGCAAAGCCGCATTACCAAAATAACTGTCGATCATCATCAGGCGTTTCATATAATCGCCGATCGGCATTTCATTAGTCACGCCCATTCCACCGTGCAACTGCACCGCCTCTTCGGCCACTTTACGGCCATACTTACCCACCATTGATTTTAAGGCCGCTATATCTTGTTCCGCTGCCGAGCTCTTGTCGAGCAGTGAACACTGCGCCCGCACAAGCAGCGAACGGCATTGCTCAGTGGCCATAAACATATCCACCATACGGTGTTGCAATGCCTGAAACTTGCCAATAGCCACACCAAACTGCTGACGGGTATTGGCGTATTCCGCTGTTGCCTTATATAAATATTCCATGGCACCGATAGCTTCTGCACACAAGGCAACAAGCGCCTCATTGACCACGTCGTTAATTAAGCCATAAGCGTCACCGGCGTCACTGATACGATCAGCTTCACTGAGTTCCAAATCTTCGAAACGGAGATTGACGGCTGAATGGCCATCCATCAGCCGTACAGTTTCGCGTTGTAATTTAGGATGACTAGCCGAAACTTGAAACAAATCGATGCCTGCAGCGTCATCAACATTGCCACTACTGCGCGCACTAATCAAAAATACGTCCGCGGCGGCATTCATGACTAGAGTTTTCTCTCCACTAAGTAGGTAACTTGAGCCATTCTTACTCGCCTCTGTGCTGACGTAATTCAAAGCGGCTCCGCCATTGTGTTCTTGCCAAGCAAAACTGACCTGACTTTGGCCCGCAATAATTTTCGGCAGTAGATTCTGCTGTACTGCTAAATTACTGCCGCGCGCAATAAGCTGACCGGCTAACACCACTGTGGACCAAAAAGGCTCTACCACAAGCGTCTTGCCGAACTCTTCCATCACCGTAGCTAGATCAACAATATTGCCGCCAAAACCACCTTGCTCTTCCGAGAAAGGAATACTTAACCAGCCCAAATCTGCAAATTGAGCCCAGTTTTTCTCGGCCAATGCCGGTTGCTGAATCAGTGCCCGGCGCTGCTCATGACTATAGTTGTCAGCCAGAAAACGACTGACACTGTCTTTAAGCATGATTTGTTCTTCTGTTAATGAAAAATCCACGTCTCTCTCCCGCCCTTAAAGGCCTAATGCAAATTTGGCAATAATATTGCGCTGCACTTCATTGCTACCACCGTATATCGTGCTCGCACGGCCAAACATATACTCTCGGCGGGCCATATTTTCACTGCTATGCCAATGCGCATCATCCGGTAGAATTCCTCCAGCGCTGGAGGCGACATCCCACAGCAGGGTTTGTACCGCCTGCTGCAACTCCGTGCCTTTGAGCTTTAACAGGGAAGACTCCATCCCCGGTGCGCCGCCACTGTCGATGGCGCTCAGTACCCGCAGTTCAAGAAACTCCAAGGCCATCACTTCCATTTCAACATCTGCCAGACGCGCCTGAAAATCACTGTTGTGCAGCAAGGGGGAGTTTGCCTGCAGACTTTGCTCAGCCTGCTGACGAATACTCTCCAATACCCTTTTAGAATAAGCGACGCCCGACAACGCTGTGCGCTCATAGGTCAGCAAGGCCTTGGCATAAGTCCAGCCCATATTTTCTTCACCGATACGATTGGTAATCGGCACCCGCACATTCTCGAAATTGACTTCGTTTAAATGGTGTTCGTCATCAATCGAAATAATCGGCGAAACGCTAACACCAGGTGATTTCATATCAATCAATAGAAAGCTAATACCCGCTTGCGGTTTGCCGTCATTGTTGGTGCGAACTAGGCAAAAAATCCAGTCGGCATATTGTGCATAAGTCGTCCAAATTTTGGTGCCATTTACAATATAATCATCGCCATCGGCAATAGCTCGGGTTTGCAGCGCGGCGAGATCTGAACCAGCACCCGGCTCTGAATAACCCTGACACCACCAAATATCAGATGCTTTGGTTGCAGGCAAAAAGCGCGCTTTCTGCTCATCGGACGCGTAGCTATATAATACTGGCGCGACCATTTTGATACCCATCGGAACCACATCTGGTGCACCCGCTGCAGCCAACTCAGTGCTGTAAATATACTTCTGCGTTGAGCTCCAGCCACAGCCGCCGTGCTCCTCCGGCCAGCCATTGGCCGCCCAGCCCTGACCATCTAATAATTTTTGCCACTGCACCATGGCTTCACGAAAAGTCGCCGGCTGGCCAATTCGCTGAGCAAGTTCAGGGGTGTAATGTTCACGCATAAAGGCGCGCACTTCGTCCTGAAAAGTCAATTCTTCGGGGCTGAATTTAGCGTGCATAGGTAATCTCTTAAGCTTTAGAAAATGAAATACTCGCAGTCTGCAAGCCATCTTTAATGTATCGGTAGCGATGAAAATCTTGATCAATAAACGACCAACACAGCATATCGTCGCTGCGATAAATATCGCATCACCCTACCCGCCAATCACATTTTTAGGATGATTGACGGCAATATGAAAGGGTCGCTTTCTTATAAACCTTCCGCAATGACTCTGCATGACATACGATAGACACTATCTTACAGACAAAACTCAAATATCCACCGAGATAGCCATGAGCCAGAGAACCATCTCCATCGTCTTTATTCGCAGTATGCTGGACGGCGGCAGCCTGCCCAACAAGCTACGCCACAAATTACTCCAGCAAGTTGGTATACCCTCGGTAGCACTAAACAGTGAACGCGAACGCGTTACACCCCTACAGCTCTCTAAACTCAATAAATTAGTGACCGATGCCACCAATGACGAAGCCATGGGCCACTATCCACAAACTCAAAAAATCGGCACACTGGCAACAATGGTGCGGTATACCCAAGGTGCTGACGACCTCCACCGCGCGATAAATCGCAATATTGAGTTTTATAATCTATTTAATTTGGGCTTTACCTTATCGCTAACGCTTAAAGCAAATCAAGCCATCTATCGACTAGAGCCCCAACCGGGTGTGAAGCTTTCGAGCTGGGTATATGAGCAGCAACTGATGGTCAATCACCGTTTTTTTTGTTGGTTAGCTGGCACGCCTATCCCTCTTCATCGCGTCAATCTAAACTATCCTGCACCGAGCTATCGCGAGGAATATCACTATCTTTTTTTCAGTGATACGCGATTCTCCCAGCCCTACAGCGAAATTATTTTCTCTCAGCAGCTACTCAAGCTTCCCCTTGTTCGCAGCAAAGCTGAATTGGAAGACTATCTATCGCGAGTGCCTCACGAATTTTTAAGCATCCCTACTCGAGAGCGCAGTTATACCGATAGAATACGCCGCCACATCAAAAACTATCTGCCGGAACTGCCACCCTACGAACAATTAGCAGAATCTTTCGGCCTCACGCCGCAAACCTTGCGCCGCCGCTTGCGTCAGGAAGGTTGCGATTATAGGTTGATCAAGAACGAGTTAATCCGCGATATGGCAATTGACTCTTTGTTACACGACAGCAAGGATATAAAAACCATTTCTTATTTGCTGGGCTTCTCAGAGCCAAGCGCGTTTATTCGGTCTTTTAAAAAATGGACTGGGGCAACGCCCAAGCAATACCGCGAGCACCACAGCACCGGGCCGAAATACGTTCAAGCTTAGCTCAACGTATTATTACGACCACCTTCGGTCTCAGACAAAAATACCTTTGTTACCGCAGCATAGGCCACCACAATGACTACAAGCCCAACATAAATTGCGTGTAAGTAATTATAGAGTTCAGCGTCCGCCTCACTAACGCCCAGCATGACCAGCAACAGCACGCTCATCACACCCAAGGTCAGCGAAGCCAATCCAGCAATAGACAAAGCGCTAAGTACAATATTCTGCGGTAACTTAGCCAACCAACGGGGCGACGCCGCAAAACTGCTATCCATGCTAATGCTTTGCTTTTTAATGCTAAGGCGCGTCAATAAACTCACGATTAAACTGACAATCACCGCCGTGATAAACGTACCCACGATGAGGTCGCCAGCCATATTTGGTGCAAACGGAGCATCAGCCGGCGCCTGCAAGGGAATATTGGCAATACCGGCAAGTGCGCGGCGACCAAGATAAAAGGTGATTCCAGCACTGATGACACTATTAAAAAAAAGCTGTTCGATCATAAAGGCTTTTGAGGATTTCATTCAGTTTCCAGATCTTAATTAAATTAAGAAAGCCTTAGCCTGTCATCACATGCTGCTGGTTGATTGATGTGCCACCGTCAACCGGAATGACCGTGCCGTGCGTGTAGGCACCGGCCCTAGAGCTGAGATAAATAGCAATACCTGCCATTTCTTCAGCCTGACCAGCGCGTTTTAACAAACTGTTAGCCGCAACGTCGTCAGCAAATTCGCCTAGCACATGATCGGTCATTTTACTTGGAAAAAAGCCGGGTGCGACCGCATTGACTGTAATAAATTGCGGACCAAGCTCAACCGCAAGGTGCCGCGTCAAATGGTGCACAGCGGCTTTGCTGGCGGTGTAGGCGTAGGTGCCGGTGCGGTGAACAGTTGGAATATGTAGGCCGTCGACAGACCCAATATTAATCACCCGTGCCGGATCAGCTTGGGACGCGCCCGCGACTAACAGCGGCCTCAGATCCCGAGTCAGTGCAAACACCGCGGTCACATTTAAGTTCATTAGCTTTTCAAATGCCGACTCCGGGTAAGTTTCAAAATCTGCCCCCCAGGCAGTACCGGCATTGTTAATGAGAATATCCAGCTGCGACTCGCGGGCTTGAAGAGCACGGCATAAATGCTCACGCCCCTCAGCACTCGCAACATCGGCGGGTACTGCAAAGCACTCGCCGAACTCACTCAACTCTTCAGCCGCAGCGCTACACGCTTGCTCATTGCGCGCAGAGATATAAACCCGCGCCCCAGCTTGCAGCAAGCCCTGGGCCATCATGCGACCAATGCCGCGTGAACCACCGGTAATCAATGCGACCTTACCGTTAAGGGAAAAAAGCTCGCTAATACCTAAATTCAAACCGCCGCTCATAATAAATTCCTATTGCTGATAACTCAGTATATCGTCGTCGGACAAGCTCATCACTGACCCGGCGCCGGCGCGGATCAGTGCGGCGTGCGTAAGGGTGCGAGGGAGAATTTTCTGGAAGTAAAAACGAGCAGTAGCCAGTTTACATCGATAAAAACTATCGTCTTGCTCCTGTAACTTTTGCTTAGCTACACTTGCCATTTTCGTCCACATCCAAGCAAGTACGATATAGCCGCCCATCATCAAATAATCGACGGCGGCAGAACCCAACTCATTGACGTCGTCCGCGCATGCCGCGCCAACTTCGGCGGTAATCGCCTGCCATTCAGCCAAGGCTTTCAGTAATAACGGCGTAAATTCATCATCATTAAGATCCACCAAGCTTGCCTTAATCTCACTTGCCAATAAGCTCAGTAATTCACCGCCAGAACCCATTACTTTGCGGGCCAGTAGATCGAGGGATTGAATGCCCGTGGTGCCCTCGTACAAGGTGCTGATCCGGGCATCACGGGCATTTTGCTCCATGCCCCACTCGCGAATATAACCGTGACCACCAAATACTTGGATGCCAATATTAGCCGCCTCTAAGCCACTTTCCGTCATAAAGCCTTTAGCGATCGGGGTGAGCATTGCCAGCATTTTTTCGCCCTTTGCAAGCAAGTCTGGGTCTTTGGAGTAGGCGCTAACATCAATATATTTAATAAGAAAATGGGCCAGGGCGCGATTGCCTTCAGCAAAGGCACGAATGGTGAGCAACATGCGCCGCACATCGGGATGGACAATTAATAAATCCGCGGGACGATCAGGACGCTTGGTACCGGTGAGTGCTCGACCCGCTTCACGATCACAGGCATAACGCCATGCGCCCTGCAAAGCCAGCTCGGCGTGAGTAATACCTTGCACGGCAGTGCCAATGCGGGCGCCGTTCATAAAGGTGAACATGCACGCTAAGCCGCGATTTTCTTCGCCAATCAAAAAAGCCTTGGCACCGTCAAAATTCATGACACAGGTTGCGTTGCCATGTATTCCCATTTTATGTTCAAGGGCGCCGCAGTTCACCGCGTTGCGCTCGCCCAGCGCGCCATCGTCGCTGGGTAAATACTTGGGCACAATAAAGAGCGAAATGCCCTTGGTGCCGACGGGTGCGTCTGGCAGGCGGGCGAGAACGATATGCACAATATTTTCAGCAAGATCATGATCACCAGAGGAAATAAAGATCTTAGTGCCGGTCACCCGATAACTGCCGTCACCTTGAGGCTCGGCCTTAGTTCGCAGAAAGCTTAGATCACTACCGGACTGAGGCTCGGTGAGGCACATAGTGCCGGTCCACGCGCCCTCTATAAGCTTGGGCAAATACTGTGCTTTTTGCGCAATGGTACCGTGGGCGTATATTGTTTCCCGTGCGCCACCACTTAATCCGGGATACATCGACCAAGACTGATTGGCCTGCCCCATTAATTCGCCCACCATCATATCAACGGATCCGGGCAATCCCTGTCCGCCGAATTCTTCCGGCGCACTCAGCGAAGGCCAGCCGCCTTCACAATATTTTACATAGGCCTCTTTGAAGCCCTTTGGCACTTGCACACCGGTTTCTGTTAGCTGACAGCCCTCTTCGTCGCCACTGCGATTTAATGGCGCTAATTCATTTTCGGCGAATTTGGCTGCCTCGGCCAATATCGCGTCACACAGCTCTGCATTAACTTCATTGAGGCCAAGACCGCGATAATGAGCATCGAAATCTAACACTTCGTTACGGACAAATTGAATATCACGCACGGGGGCTTTGTAATTACTCATCGCTAACTGTTCTCAGTTTGGTAAAGCATTCGCCTTACTTTTTCAATACACAAAGCGTTATCGTGACGGTAAAATCACATCAAGACCATGACATGAAATGTCTGGGCCATTATTTGGGGCCGCTAAGACATGCTCCTTAACCTGCCGCTTGAAGATTTTATCCGTCGCGGTTCTCGCTAATGGAGAATCGCTAAACTGGATAAATGCTGGAACTTTATAGCCGGCAAGACTCTGTTTTAACGATGCGGTCAAGAATAGACAACATGCCACTTACGGTTTGCGGCAGCATTTCAAGGTCAGCGCCAGTAGCGGTAAATGTAGAAATACTGCTTTATAACTTTAACAGTGTGTCTTCCATACAATTACTCAATACTATTATTCTTAAGCATCTCTGCGGCACACAACACCAGCCTTAAATGGCTCCGCCCAGCAGAAACGCCGGATGCTCAAACAACGGCGCAGGGTAACTATAAAAGCCATGACCACCATGTTTACCGGATTTACCCAGAGCCACTTGCGCAGAAAGAAAACCCTCGACCATCTCGGCCTTAGCCGGGGTAAATATGCCCAGGTCACGATAACCGCGGTAGGCGCTTAAAAAAGTCGCTATGCCCTGCTCGTCAAGATCGCCAAACGGCCCTTGCAGTGCAGCAGTTCCACACATCCAAGCGCGGTCGATGTCGCTGGTTGTCGCCACCTCACTTTTAGCCAGGAGTATTGCTTGTTCGATGACCGTTCCCGCCAAAATTTTATAGAGATCGCCCCCGGTCCCATCAGCGACAAAGTCGGCATCTTCATAGCTGGGCGCGGGATATTGATAGAAGCCTTGCCCGGACTTCATACCCAATTTGCCGGCGTTGATATTTGACGACAAAAGCGCAATGACCTTTGTGCGCAGATCCGCATTCTGAGGATCACTCTGCTGGTGTGCCCAACTGTCGTGAACCACATCCAAGCCGAAAAGATCGATCATACCAAAGGGACCCATTGGCGCTTTGGCGCCTTGAATCCACGCCCGGTCAATATCTTCGATTGACATACCCCCTTTTAGCATCAGGCCGAGCGCCATACCCAGTAATGAGCCAAGCAAAGTATTCAGCACATAGCCAGGACTTTCTTTCTTTAGGATCAACGGCACGCCGTTAATACTGAGTACATAGCGCCGTAAAATATCGATTGTCGCCGCACTGGTATGAGTACCACTCACAATATCAATTAAGCGCGCACCGAGATGGGAGTGCAGCGCAGCAAATTGCCGGTCAGATGGCAGCGCGCCGTCGATCTGCGATACTAACAGTGTGCTGGTATTGGTGGTAAGAATAGCGGTCGACGGGCATGCCAAATCAAGCTCCTGGTGCACGCTGCGCTTAATATCCAGACGCTCAGCGACAGATTCGCTAATCAACTGAGCATCTTGCACCGCCAATGCTAAATCCGCCTCAACGCGGATATTCTTCACTGCAGTGTGGATTTCGTCTTCGCTAAAAAAGCCAACATGCACGAGCATTGCTGCCATGGCGCCAATCTGTTCCCGTGCCTCATCCAGCACGGCAGTAGATAGATCGTAGAGAATAGCCTCATAACCCGCAGCCGCAGCCATCAAGGCGTTAAAGCGCCCCATGGTACCCGCGCCAATGAAGCACACCGTTTTGATCTCAGAAATTTGCATATTAACGCTTCCCCTGTAGGTGAATCACCGTGATAAGGTCCGCGACCAGCGCTCAGGTAAACTTAAGTTGGTGCGTCCACGGGTGACCAAAGCGGGCAAATATTCCAGCACTGGCAGACCCGCTAGAGCATTAACAATATGGTACTGAGTGGGATTTTGCTCCCACGTCAGATTTGCCCAATTGACTTCGCCGCGCCCAACAAATACTTCGCTATATTCGTTTTTTGAGGGGAATACAGTCACTTCATTGACCGTCGGTGGCCCAAACCCCCCAACCGCCGGCATGAATCGCCAAGCCATGGAGTTGTCTTTCTCAGCGTCGGCTTTTAACTGCGCCTCAACATCTTCTGCACTCACTTCAACCAAACCATCGATTGCCATATCGACAATGGGGTTGTCGAAATGCGATGCCGCAACTTGCCAGCGGCCATTGTCGATCTGGTGGTCCGGTATATCAGCAAACACCTTGGGTATGCCTTGCAGCTCACGACCGGACAGGATCGCATCGGTAAGGTTCTCCCACATCACCAAATTATAGGTG
>JBLHPB010000073.1:0-14433 GCA_047624025.1 Zhongshania sp. | reverse complement strand
TCATCGCCCCAGCTATAGCTTGTCCAAATACTGCTCAGCAGAATATCAATACGGTCTGAGCGCAGAGTCACTAGATCGCGAATATTATCGCCGGCTTCAAATCTTTCTTTTAGTTCCGTATTGAGGCTCTTGATCTGGCTTTTGTAGGCTTTTATCGATGTATTTTTTTGCAGCGGGGGCGCTGTACCGGGGTCTCTCATTTATAGGGCCCGGTAAAAGGGTTCGTCGGGACGTGCGGTGAGTACTTCAACTCCGTCCGCGGTGACGACCATCGTGTGTTCAAATTGAGCGGAGAGGCGGCGATCTTTGGTGGTGACCGTCCAGCCGTCTTTGATATTGAGTTTAGTTTGCTTTTTACCGGCATTAATCATCGGCTCGATGGTAAAGGTCATGCCTTCTTTTAGTTCCAGATCATTGCGGCGATTGTAACCTTCGCCGTAATGTAATACTTGAGGGTCTTCATGAAAGACTAGGCCGATGCCGTGGCCGCAGTACTCTTCGACCACGCTATAGTGCTTGCCGCGAGCGTGCTTGGCGATGATGGTGCCGATATCGCTGAGCTTGCAACCGGGACGAACTAGCTCGATGGCCTGATAAAGGCATTGCTGGGTGATTTCACACAAGCGTTTGGCATGTTCGGGAACATTGCCAACGTAGTACATGCGGTTGGTGTCGCCATGCCAGCCGTCTTTGATCACGGTAACGTCGATATTCAGAATATCGCCGTCTTTTAACACCTTTTTGTCTGAGGGAATGCCGTGGCAGATGACTTCATTGACCGAGGTGCATACTGATTTGGGGAAGCCGTTGTAATTCAGTGGTGCGGGAATAGCATTTTGTTCATTGACAATATAGTCGTGGCAGATCTTGTCTAGCTCCCCAGTGGTGATACCGACTTTAACGTGGGGAGTGATCATTTCCAGTACATCGGCGGCCAGGCGACCGGCAATTCGCATGGCGGCGATCTGCTCAGGGGATTTAATACTTACATTCATATATCTGCTACCGGTGTGCGGATGGAATCATCGTGCTGCCCTAGCGATTAACTGAGCAGGCTGTGAGTAGACCAAATGGTCATAAAGGCAATCATTGTAAACCATCACCTAGCGGCTGGCGAAGTCACAGGGAGAATTTTACGTGTAAACGCGCTTTTCACTTTATGTGGAGGGTGCTGCTGTGGTATAAATACGCGCCCCAATAATGGCGCAAGCTGTTGTTGGTTAAATGACGCGCATAAACCGACACGTAATCCCGGGTGCTTTAGCTCAAGCTGGGGTTGGATTATGGGGTTTTTGCAAGTTTGTAACCCGATGTTAATTAAGGAAAAACCATGTCACATATAAGCATGCGTGAAATGCTGCAAGCCGGCGTTCACTTTGGTCACCAGACTCGTTACTGGAATCCAAAAATGGGTCCCTATATCTTTGGTGCCCGCAATAAGATCCACATTATAAATCTTGAGCACACTGTGCCAGCCATGAATAGTGCGCTGGATGCTATTGCCAAAATGGCAGCAAACAAAAACAAGATTCTGTTTGTTGGCACTAAGCGTGCTGCAAGCAAGATCATTGGCGAGCAGGCAACCCGTGCCGGTATGCCTTTCGTGAGCCACCGTTGGTTGGGCGGCATGTTGACCAACTACAAAACTATTCGTCAGTCTGTGCGTCGTCTGCGTGAGCTTGAAGCTCAGCAGCTGGACGGTACTTTTGATAAATTGACCAAGAAAGAGGCGCTGATGCGTCGTCGCGATATGGAGAAGCTCGAGCGCTCCATTGGTGGTATCAAGGATATGGCTGGTTTACCAGACGCCCTGTTCGTCATTGACGTTGATCACGAGCGGATCGCGATTCAAGAAGCCAACAAGCTGGGTATCCCAGTATTTGGTATTGTTGATACCAACAGCAACCCAGATGGCGTTGATTTTGTTATTCCCGGTAACGATGATGCGATTCGCGCGATCAAACTGTACGTGACTGCGGTTGCCGATGTGGCCATTGCTGCTGCTGCCAGCGATGTTGTTGCCAAAGACGAAGTTGCTGAAGAAAAGCCAGAAGGCGAGAGCGCTGCCGAGTAATCTTGGCCCGCTAAGCAGTCTGCGAAAGGGGGCGCGGCCCCCTTTTTTTGGATATCTATTAGGCAGGCCAGAAATTTATGGCCAAGGCCGAATTTAAACAAGAGGATGTTAGGATGGCTGTATCAGCATCAATGGTTAAAGAATTACGTGATCGTACTGGCCTAGGCATGATGGAGTGCAAAAAAGCACTTAACGAAGCTAATGGTGATATTGACCTGGCAATCGAAGAGATGCGTAAGTCAAGCGGTATGAAAGCGGCTAAAAAAGCCGGTCGTACTGCGGCTGACGGTGTGGTGACAACTAAAGTCGCCGAAGACGGCAGCTACGGCGTAATCGTTGAAGTGAACAGCGAAACTGACTTTGCGGCTCGTGAGCCTGGTTTCCTGGCTTTTGCTGCGCTAGTAACTGATAAAGTGTTTGCCGCTAAAGAAACTGATATTGCGGTATTGATGGCTGGTGAATTGGAAACAGCCCGTGAAGCGCTGGTCCAGAAAATTGGCGAAAACATCTCTGTACGTCGCGCCCTCGTGGTGACTGCAACTGACGGTGTGGTAGATGGCTATGTACACTCTAATAATCGTATTGCGGTATTGGTTGCGCTGAAAAATGGCGATGCCGAGCTGGCTCGCGATGTGGCCATGCACGTTGCTGCGGTTAATCCACGAGTTGCTAAATCTGACGAAATGCCTGCAGAAGAAATCACTAAAGAGCGTGATATTTTCACTGCCCAAGCGGCGGAAAGCGGCAAGCCACCAGAAATTATTGAAAAAATGATTGATGGTCGGATTCGTAAGTTTCTGTCTGAAAATTCACTGGTTGATCAGGCGTTTGTTAAAGAACCTGAACTGACCGTTGGCAAGCTGCTGAAAAACAGCGGTGCTGATATTCAGCGCTTTATTCGCTTTGAAGTGGGTGAAGGCATAGAGAAAGAAGTGGTTGATTTTGCTGCTGAGGTTGCTGCTCAGCTGAAAGGCTAAGTCACAATGTAAGCGGGGCCTGCGGGCCCCGCTTTACTATGGGCGATATAAAAGACCTTAATAGCGTATCGTGTAATGTGATGGAGTAGAAAATGTCTAGCCAGAGTCGGGATAAAAAATACAAGCGCATACTACTTAAATTAAGTGGTGAAGCCTTGATGGGGAGTCTAGGTTTTGGGATCGACCCAAAAGTTCTAGACCGCATGGCGCTCGAAGTTGGGCAGTTAGTCGGTATTGGTGTACAGGTAGGTTTGGTGGTAGGCGGCGGCAATTTATTCCGCGGGGCTGCTTTACAAACCGCTGGTTTGGATCGGGTGACCGGCGACCATATGGGTATGCTGGCAACGGTGATGAATGCCCTAGCACTTCGTGATGCCTTAGAGCGCAGTAATATAAAATCCTCAGTGATGTCAGCAATTCCCATGAGTGGTGTGGTAGATCATTACGATCGTCGCAAAGCCATTCGCTTGTTGAGTCGCGGTGAGGTAGTGATTTTTGCTGCAGGCACTGGCAATCCATTTTTTACCACGGATTCTGCTGCGTGTTTGCGCGGTATTGAAGTTGATGCCGATCTGGTCTTGAAGGCTACCAAGGTTGACGGCGTTTACAGTGCGGATCCCATGCGCGATCCCAGCGCAGTTAAATATGATTACCTAAGTTATGATGAGGTTCTGGATAAAAAGCTTGAGGTGATGGACCTAACTGCCATTTGCCTGTGCCGGGATCACAATATGCCACTGCGTGTATTTGCTATGGAGCAGCAGGGTGCGCTATTGAATATTGTTGTTGGTGGAGAAGAGGGCACCTTGATTGCCGCCACCGCTCGCGAGGAGAGAAAATCGTGATTGATGAATTGAAAAATGACGCTAAACAGCGTATGGCCAAAGCAATTGATGCTTTATCAAGTAATTTCAACAAGATTCGTACCGGCCGTGCCCATCCCAGTATATTGGATGGAATTCGGGTGTCGTATTACGGTAGTGACACACCGTTGTCCCAAATTGCCAACATTGGTCTCGATGATGCGCGCACTCTGATCGTGACGCCTTGGGAAAAAAATATTGTGCCTGATATTGAGAAGGCGATCATGAAATCGGACTTGGGTTTAAATCCCAGCACCGCCGGTTCGGTGATTCGTATTCCAATGCCAGCGTTGACGGAAGAGACCCGCAAAGGTTTTATCAAGCAGGCCCGCCAAGAAGCGGAGAGTGCCCGGGTATCTATTCGCAGTGCTCGTCGTGATGTATTGGCTGATGTCAAAGAGCTACTCAAAGAAAAAGATATCAGTGAAGACGAAGAGCGCCGCGCTCAGGATGACGTGCAAAAAATCACTGACCAGTATGTTGCCGAGGTAGACAAGGCATTGGCAGCGAAAGAAATCGATTTGATGGTCATTTGAGCGGCGAACTAACCTTGCAATGTTAGCAACTACGCGGCAGACCGCCTCTAATAGTGTTCCTCGTCATGTTGCCATCATTATGGATGGCAATAATCGCTGGGCCAAACAAAAGGGCTTGAACTCTGCGGCGGGTCATCGTGCCGGGGTTGAAGTTATCCGCCCTCTATTAAAGCTGACGCGTGAGCGGGGGGTTGAGATTGTTACCCTGTTTGCCTTTTCCAGCGAAAATTGGCAACGCCCTAGCCTGGAAGTGCAAGCCTTAATGCGCCTGTTTTCTTCCTACCTCGATTCCGAAACCAAGCAGCTTCACGCCGATGGTGTGCGAATGCGTTTTATCGGCGAGCGCGGCCAGTTTTCGGCCGCTCTGCGCAAGCAAATGGATTATAGTGAGCAGTTAACACGTTTTAATCGTGATACCCAGCTAGTGATTGCCGTGGATTATGGTGGGCAGTGGGATATTGTTAATGCGGCTAGGGATTTGGCAGAGAAAGTGCAAGCTGGCGAATTGAAACCAAGCGATTTCAGTATTGAATTGTTCGATCGTCACACCGCCCTAGCTGATGTGCCCAAACCCGATTTGTGTATTCGCACTGCCGGTGAGCAACGCATTAGTAATTTTTTATTGTGGCAGCTCGCCTATAGCGAATTGTATTTTACCGATTGCTACTGGCCTGATTTTGACGCCCAGCAACTCGATCGTGCGCTGAATGCCTATGCTCGTCGCGATCGCCGTTTTGGTGGCCGAGATGACCAGAGCGCATCGGACGAAACAGAGCAAGGGAGTTAATTTATGTTGAAGCAGCGGATCATTACTGCAGTGGTGATCGTACTGGTTTTATCTGCTGCGTTGGCGTATTTGTCGGCGCCGCTTTTGGCCGTTTTTTTTGGTGTTGCAGTGTTAATGGCGGCTTGGGAATGGGCTGATATGTGCAGCATTATCAAGCCCATAGGGCGTGCCGCCTATGTGCTGCTTTGCCTGTTACTAATGATTGCAGTTTATTGGCGCACGGGCCTGTTCGGTGAACATAATACTGAAGCAATCCGTGAGATATTCCTGGTGGCTGGTTTGTGGTGGGCGATAGCCTTGCTGTGGGTCAAGTCTTATCCGCAAAGTGCCGGCCTATGGGGTTCAAAGCCCATGCGTGGTCTTATCGGCGTATTGGTTCTGGTGCCGGCTTGGTTGGCCCTAAGCTATTTGCGCAGTCTCGACAATGGCGTGTGGATGATTTTGATGGTGGTGAGTATTGTGGTCGCCGCCGATGTGGGGGCTTATTTTTCTGGTCGCCGCTTTGGTAAGGCCAAGCTCGCCGTCGCGGTCAGTCCTGGTAAATCCTGGGCGGGATTTTGGGGCGGGCTGTTTTGCAGCGTGTCTTTGATGGCTTTGCTGTGGACGTTTTGGCCAGGCGGAATGCCAGTGGCTTTGTTACCCATGTTATGTCTTGGTCTGATTACTGCCTTGGCTTCGGTGTTGGGTGATTTATTGGAAAGCATGGTAAAGCGCCATCGTGGCATTAAAGACAGCGGTCATTTATTGCCAGGGCATGGCGGTATAATGGATCGTATCGACAGTATTACCGCTGCTGCGCCGGTGTTTTCACTAGGGTTAATGGCAGCAGGATGGGCTTGATGCAATCCTTAACGGTATTGGGCTCTACGGGCTCAATTGGCCTAAGTACCCTCGATGTTGTAGCGCGTCACCCTGAACGATATTCGGTTTATGCGTTAACAGCCAATAGCAGTACCGATACCTTGTTCGCTCAGGTCGAAATGTTTTCGCCACGGTATGCAGTGTTGCGAGATGACGCTCTGGCGGCGGAATTTGCCTTGCGCTTACAGGCGGTAGGAAGTAAAACGCTGGTGTTGGGTGGTGAATCTGGGCTTTGCAAAGTCGCCCGAGAAGCCGATATCACCATGGCCGCAATCGTTGGAGCTGCGGGTTTACTGCCAACTATGGCGGCAGTGGAAGCGGGCAAAAAAGTCTTGCTGGCCAACAAAGAAGCTTTGGTAATGGCTGGTCCCTTATTTATGGATGCAGTGGCGCGCAGTGGTGCCATCCTGCTGCCGATTGATAGCGAGCACAACGCGATTTTTCAATGCCTGCCGGTCGCCAGTGATGGCGCGGTAAACAAACAAGGTGTATTACGTGTTTTACTGACTGGCTCGGGTGGTCCATTTCGGGCAACTCCAATAGCCGATTTGGCCCAAGTGACACCGAATCAGGCCTGCGCCCACCCCAATTGGTCGATGGGACGTAAAATTTCGGTAGATTCTGCCACCATGATGAATAAAGGCTTGGAACTTATTGAAGCCTGCTGGCTGTTTGCTACCGAGCCAGCCAAGATTGAGATTATTATTCACCCTCAGAGTGTGGTTCACTCCATGGTTGAATACATTGATGGCTCGGTGCTGGCGCAATTGGGCAACCCCGATATGCGCACACCTATTGCTCACGCACTGGCCTGGCCTGAGCGAATTAGGTCAGGGGTATCGAGTCTCAATATTATTGCCCAGGCGCGTCTGGATTTTGAGGCGCCTGATGAGTCCAAGTTTCCCTGTTTGCGCTTGGCTAGATCAGCCGCCGAGCGTGGCGGTAGTGCGCCGGCAGTATTAAATGCCGCGAATGAGATGGCCGTTGAAGCTTTTCTGGATGGTCGTCTAGCCTTTGTCGATATCGCTGAGGTGATTGCCCAGGTTATGTCTGAAATAGAAATTGTTGAACCGCAGACACTGGCCGATGTCCAATTTGCGGATTCGAGATCCCGACACTGTGCTGCAGCGATAATTGCCAATAAAATAACGGCTTAGTTAATCAAGAGAGTGGAAGCTTAAAAAACGTGCTGGATACCTTACAAACGATTGTTGTGACCCTTGTGACCTTGGCCATTTTGGTCTCAGTCCATGAATTTGGCCATTTTTGGGTGGCCCGGCGCTGTGGCGTCAAAGTTTTGCGATTCTCGGTCGGTTTTGGTCGCCCATTGTTTACATGGGTAGACAGTCAGGGCACTGAATTTGTCGTGGCAGGAATCCCGCTGGGTGGCTATGTCAAAATGCTCGATGAGCGCGAGGCTCCGGTAGCGGATGAACTCCTGGGCCAAGCTTTTAATCGCGCCAGTCCAAAATCGCGCATTGCCATTGCCGCGGCGGGCCCCATTGCTAATTTTATCTTGGCGATATTTGTTTACTGGCTGGTTTTTTTAAACGGCGTAAGCGGTGTTGCGCCTATTGTGGCTGCAGTAGAGGCGGGGTCAATCGCCGAGCGCGCGGGCATCGTTGTTGGGCAAGAATTTGTTGCTGTTGACGGCGAACCCACGCCGACTTGGCAAGCGCTGCAAATGCAGTTGTTGGAAAGAATTGGTGAAAATGGCGATATTAACTTTGAGTTGAAGTTTCCGAATTCCGATTTGATCTATGAAAGCACCGTTGGCCTGTCTGCCTGGATGCAAGATGTTGAAGAGCCGAATCCAGTGCGAGAGTTGGGCGTCACGCTTTTTGTTCCTGAGCTTGTTGCCAAAATTGATAAGGTCATGCCAGGCAGCCCCGCTGAGCGCGCCGGTATCAAGAGTGGTGATCTAATGCTGGAGGCTAATGGTATTAGAGTTATCACCTGGGGCGACTGGGTTAATGTTATTCGCAGCAATCCTGAGCAAGCGGTGACGGTGCTGTTGGAGCGTGATGGCTTGAGCCAAAACGTCACTATTCGTCCAGAAGTAAAGCGGGGTGAAAGTGGTGAAAGCTACGGCTATGTGGGTGTTGGTGTGGCCATGCCAACGTGGCCTGAGGAAATGCAGCGCACGGTTGATTACGGGATTTTTGGCGCGGCAACGGCCGCAGTAGATAAAACTTGGCAGATGACGGCTTTTACATTGACATCAATTAAAAAGATGTTAACTGGCCTGTTATCGCCGAAAAACTTGAGTGGGCCGATAACCATTGCTAAAGTGGCGGGCTCCTCAGTGCAGTACGGTTTCTTTTCCTGGCTGACTTTTCTCGCTTTATTAAGTGTTAGTCTTGGGGTGTTGAATTTATTGCCAATTCCTGTGCTGGATGGCGGCCATATTGTCTACTCTCTGGTAGAGTGGGTGACCGGTAAACCGGTGGCAGAACAGGTGCAGATTTGGGCGAACCAGCTGGGCTTAGTGCTGGTAGTTTGTTTAATGGTTTTTGCTTTATATAACGATGTATTGCGGCTGTAATTGACAGTTTATGCGATGCTTTCTATCTAACACAGTGGTGGTGTCAGTTTGTATTTGATGTCAGCCCAGAGCCTTGGTTTTTAGCTGTTGATGAAACGCTTTTTAGCACTTAGTCTTTTTCTGTGGTCGGCGAGTATGTTCGCTTCGGCCCAAGATTCACTCACGGTGGCGGATATTCGCGTAGAGGGCTTGCAGCGAATATCGGCAGAGACGGTGTTCTCTGCGTTGCCTCTCAGCGTGGGTGATCGACTTGATCCTCGTATGCTAGCCAATGCTTCGCGGGCCTTGTTCAATACCGGTAACTTTGATGATATTCAAATTGGTATTGATGGCGATGTACTAGTTGTCAAACTGGTTGAACGTCCGGCCATCAGCGGGATTAGCCTCGAAGGTAATAAGGCGCTGGCCACCGACGCTTTGCTCGAAGGTTTGAAGGGCGCAGGTCTCGCAGAAGGCCAGGTATTTAAGCGCTCTACCCTGGAAAATATGGGTATGGAATTGACTCGCCAATATGTATCTCAGGGGCGTTATGACGCGAGCATTGAGACTGATGTGGTCGCTGAGCCACGCAACCGAGTGTCCATTAGTATTAATATTGATGAAGGCAGCAATGCCACCATTGAACACATTAATATTGTTGGCAACAAAATTTATGATGACGAGACCCTGCTTGATTTATTTGAATTAAAAGCAGGCGGTTTGTTTTCTTTTTTCAGCAGCGCTGACAAATACTCCAGAGAAAAACTCAAGGGTGACCTAGAAAAGCTGAACTCCTATTACCTAGATCGCGGTTATTTACTCTTTAATGCTGATTCAACCCAGGTCTCGATCAGCCCAAATCGCAAGTCTGTGTACATTACCGTTAACGTCCTTGAAGGTGAGAAATACACAGTAAGCGGGGCGGAACTCTCCGGTGATCTGGTGTTGCCAGAAGATGATTTGCAGCGCTTTGTGCTAGTTCGTGAAGGACAAGTTTTTTCACAAGCTCTAGTCACTAGTACTGAAGAATTTCTGATCAAGCGGCTTGGCAACGAAGGTTATAACTTTGCCAAAGTACGCGGTATACCTGAACGCAATGAAGAAGATAAAACCGTTGCACTGAAATTCTTTATTGATCCAGGCAAGCGTACCTATGTTCGCCGCATTGATTTTGAAGGCAACTCTCGCACCTCGGATGAAGTTCTGCGCCGCGAAATGCGCCAGATTGAGAGTGCACCAGCCTCAGCTGACAAAATTGAACTGTCACGAGTGCGACTGGAGCGCCTGGGCTACTTTAAAGAAGCCAAGGTCGAAACCTTAGAAGTGCCGGGCACTGATGACCTGATCGATTTGCGTTACTCCGTTGAGGAGCAGAGTTCCGGCAGCCTGGGTGCCAGTGTTGGTTTCTCACAGGATAGTGGTTTATTGCTAAGCGCCAATATTCAGCAAAGCAATTTTTTTGGTACCGGGCGTCAGGTAGGCTTTGGTGTGTCACGCAGTGACTTTGCCACCAGTGTGAATTTCAATTATCTGGATCCTTATTTTACCGAAGATGGTGTGAGTCGAGGATTCTCGGTGTTTTACCGCACCACTGACTACGAAGAAATCAACGTTGCCAGCTATACCTCTGACACCTATGGCGCCAGCGTCAACTTTGGTTACCCAATATCGGAAACTGAGCGTTTAGGATTCGATCTGGGTGTTAATCGCACCAAAATTGATGCGGGTATCAGTGCGGTCAAAGAAATTAAAACCAGTCCGCGTCTGCTAGATATTATTGATAACTACTTTGTCAGTACGCGTGATGCCACCACCGGTCGCTATACCGTTGCCGAAGTGCTAGAAAATATCGGTGAATTGCCTGCGGATGCCCTAGTGGACTCTGGTGAAGAGGGCTTCCTAGATAAATACGGTGATGAGTTTGATAATTTCACCGCTGGTATCTCATGGCGTCAGTCAACGCTTAACCGTGGTCTACTGGCAACCCGTGGTGCGGCTCAGTCTCTCTCCTTTGAAGTTGCGGTGCCGGGTTCTGATCTTGAGTATTTTAAGTTTGGTTACGAGGGGCAGATTTATGTGCCGCTTAGCGAAAGTTTTACATTCCGCTTTAGAACCCAGTTGGGTTATGGCGATGGCTATGATGCCTTGAGCGGCTTACCTTTTTATGAAAATTTTTACGCAGGTGGCTTTGGCTCGGTGCGTGGCTATAAAAGTAATACTTTAGGACCGCGCAGCTCAACCGCTGATATTTACCGGATAAGCCAGGCGGCGACGGCAATTGACTCTGATGGCAATGCTCGTGCTCTGTCTGCCCAAGGTGCTTATGTCCTCGACCCCACTACCGGCCTACTTTTGGTTGATAGTGCTGATAGCTTTAATCGTGACCCCGATCCTTTTGGTGGCAATGTGCTTATTGAAGGTAGTGCTGAATTACTGTTCCCTTTGCCCTTTGTGAAGGATCAGCGCTCAGTTCGCAGTGGCTTCTTCTTTGATGCCGGCAACGTGTTTAGTACTAGCTGTGGCAGTTCACAGGTTAACTGTTCTACTCCAGAACTGTCCAAATTGCGTTATTCCGCAGGTGTGGGCGTAACCTGGATTACCGGCTTTGGACCGCTGACCTTTAGCCTGGGCCGGGCATTAAACGAAGAAAAAATTGATGATACTGAAATCTTTCAGTTCTCTTTGGGTCGAAGCTTTTGATTTATCGTCTTAAAAATTTAAAATAACGAATAGGAGTTGTTACATGAAGTTTTATAAACTGGTTGCCGTGATGGTAGTTGCAATTTGGACCAGCGGCGCAATGGCTGAAGGTCGAATTGCGGTTTTTGATGTTGAGGCGGCGGTGCTCAATACCGATATGGCCAAAAAACGTCTTACTGATATGCGTAATTCGTCTGAATACAAAAAAAATGTGAAAGAATTAGAATCTTTAAAAAAGAACTATGACAAATTGGTTGAGCAGTTCCAGAAAGATTTTGATATTTTGAGTGCTGAGCAGCGTCAAACAACCAAAAACAAAATTGATGCCGCGCGTGCTGACGGTGAGCATTTGGCCCGTAAGATTGAAGGTGCTAACCAGCAAGAGGCCCAATCCATTCTTCAAGAGCTGGGTCCGAAATTACAAAAAATTCTGCCTCAGCTAGTTAAAGATGAAAAAATTGGCCTGTTGCTACCGCGTAAATCAGTATTACATGCCGATGCAGACTATGACATTACTGCCAAGGTTGCTGATAAGTTGAACCAAACTAAGTAATGTTCGAACAGAAAACCTTCAGTTTGGTCAGGCTTGCGGCAGCCAAAGTTTATCAGCTGAGTTTTCTGTCAAAAAGTAAATACCGTGCTGAACTGGCTTCCAATTCAGCCGGTGCGATCATTCTTTACCCCGATCACGCCGCAGATTTTGCGGGTAATTGTTTGTTCTCACTTAATCCTTATTTGAGTTATGCCAAGGCCAGCGCCCCCGTGCCGGTGTACATCCCCGCGCCGTTGTTGTGGCAGAAGATATTCACGACTCAGTGGCGGTCGGTGCAAACTGCGTTATTGAAGCGGAAGCTAAAATTGGCGAAGGCTCAGTCATTGCCGCTGGTGTGGTGATTGGTGGCGACGGTTTTGGTTTTGCGCCAAGTGAGCAAGGCTGGCAGAAAATCCATCAGCCGGGTGGGGTAAGGATAGGTAATGATGTCGAAGTGTAAGCCAATTCCTGTATCGATCACGGTGCTTTGCAAGGCGCTGTGATTGGCAGTAAGGGGATGCTCGATAATTTCAGTATGATTGCCCGCAATGTTGTTATTGGCGATGCTACGGCGATGGCTGCGTGTTGTCAGGTGGCGGGCAGCACCACCATTGGCAGTAATTGTACTTTCGCTGGTAATGTCGGGGTGGTGGGTCATATCAGTATTGCCGATAATGTAGTGATTACCGCACGTGGTTTGGTCACTAAGTCCATTGTAAATGCGGGCTCTTGTTCCGGCGGTGCAGGGGGAGTCAGTGAGTCTAGTGTGTGGCGTAAAAATGCGGCTAGATTTACCATGATCTACGACGTGCTTCGGCGGGTTTTTCCCTAGAAAAGCAATTAAAAATTAAAGAGAAGGATTAAGGCTGAGTCATGCTGATGGATATTAATGAAATTAAAGATTTCCTACCTCAACGCTACCCGTTTTTGTTGGTAGACCGAGTGTTAGAGCTAAGCTTAGGGGAATCTATTGTTGCCCTGAAGAATGTCACCGGCAATGAAATGCACTTTAATGGACATTTTCCCGATCTGCCGATTATGCCCGGTGTATTGATTATTGAGGCCATGGCTCAGGCTGCGGGTATCCTTGGTTTTAAAACTTTGGACAAAAAACCGTCGGAAGGGTCTATCTATATGTTTGCCGGTGTCGATAGAGCGCGTTTTAAGCGTCAGGTCATTCCCGGTGATCAGCTAATTTTAAAAGCTCAGTATGTTTCAGATAAAAAAGGCCTGTGGAAGTTTCAATGCCAGGCCTTTGTAGAAGATAAGTTGGCGGCTTCGGCAACCATTCTGTGTATTGATCGGCAGCGCCCATAGTGACTGAGAATATCCATATTGATGCGTGTATAGACCCGCGCGCTATTATCGATCCCAGCGCCATCATCGGTGCGGGCGTTAAAATTGGTCCCTGGACGATTGTTGGCCCCGACGTGGTGATTGGCGAAGGCACCGAGATTCGCTCTCATGTAGTGTTGATGGGGCCAACGATTATTGGCAAGAACAATCGCATTTTTCAGTTTTCTACAATTGGCGACGACACCCCCGATTTGAAGTTCAAGGGTGAGCGAACTGAACTGATTATCGGCGACGACAATACCATCCGGGAAGGCGTGACGATTCACCGTGGCACGGTGCAAGATCGCGCTAAAACCATTATAGGCAATAAAAATCTGCTGATGGCCTATGTTCATATTGGTCACGACTCGGTGATTGGTGACCATTGTATTATGGTCAATAATGCCTCACTTGCTGGCCATGTGGTTGTGGGGGATTGGGCGATATTGAGCGGCTATGCGCTAGTGCATCAATTTTGCCATATCGGTGCGCACAGTTTTGCTGGTTTTGGCTGTGGTATTAGCAAGGATGTGCCTGCTTATGTAACGGTAAGTGGTACACCGGCAGAAGCCAAGACCATCAATAGTGAAGGCTTAAAGCGACGCGGCTTTAGCCCTGAGAGTATTGCCGCTATCCGCCGCGCTTACAAAATCATCTACCGCCAGAGCAACACCGTGGAAAAGGCGCTAAATGCCTTGCAGCCGCTCATTGCGGAATTTCCCGATGTACAATTATTGGCGGACTCTTTGACACAATCTCAGCGCGGTATCGTGCGCTAAAGTTGCATTGACCCGCGTAATAATGGCAACACTATGACTGCATTACGAATCGGTATTATCGCCGGGGAAGCCTCAGGCGATATTTTAGGCGCTGATCTTATGCGCGCCATAAAAGAACGTTGTCCCGACGTCGAGTTTCAAGGCGTTGGTGGACCTCTCATGATCGCCCAGGGTTGTAATAGTCTCTTTGAAATGGACCGACTCTCGGTCATGGGTTTGGTCGAACCGCTCAAGCGTTTGCCAGAATTACTGCGTATTCGCCGTCAATTGAAACGGCATTTTATCAGTTGGCAGCCAGCCATATTGATAGGTATTGATTCGCCGGATTTCACTCTCAATATTGAATGCTATGTGCGCCAGCGCGGCATCAAGACAATCCATTATGTTAGCCCATCAGTGTGGGCTTGGCGTCAAGACCGAGTGAAAGGTATCGCCAAGTCAGTTGACCATATGCTGACCTTATTC
>JBLHPB010000072.1:0-14592 GCA_047624025.1 Zhongshania sp. | reverse complement strand
CGATCAGTAAGCAGCAAGCCGTCGCCGCAACGGCGGTGGACGGCAAGTCTGAAGACGGTATTACCATAGGTGGCGCCATTCGTAGTAATTACAATTACACCTCCTATAGTGAGGGTAATAAAGATCGCGGTGGGGACTTTGATTTTGATATCTTTCGCATAAATGTTCGAGGTGAAATAGGCGATGTCTCCCTCAATGGAGAAATTCGATTCTTCGACTATATGAGGGCGATTAAATACGCTTATGTTGGTTACCAATTTAGCCAGAATTGGGAAGTGCAGGCGGGTATTACTAAGGTGCCATTTGGTAACAGTCCATATAATTCGCAAAATTACTTCTTTAGTACTAATTACTATCTCGGTTTGGAAGATGACTTTGATTTGGGTGTGGTCTTTAAGCGCAGTGTCGCCGATAACTGGCAGTTGGATTTAGCGTTCTTTAAAAACGACGAGCTAGGCGGCATAGATGGTTATGTGGATAATCGTTCTGACCGTTATTCCTACGATATTGTGGGCAGTCGGGCACCAGGCGAGGGGATTTATGACGAGCCAACTCAGCCCCTAGGTGAATACAATACGTTTAGTGGCCGTCTTGCCTATCATTTTGAGCAGGGAGCACTGTCCACTGAGATAGGGGTGTCTGCCCTCAGTGCTGGTATTCATGATGGCAATAGACGCGTCGGCGATTATCAAGCTTGGGCGCTACATACCAATAGCCAATATCAAAACTGGCATTTGCAGTTGCAACATAGCGAATATAGCTACGACATTGCTCAGGTTGATCGCATTGCCGTAGGCGCCTATTCTTTCTATGACTCTATTGCCGCTGAGGCCACCTCATCCACCGCAAATATAGCATACGACTGGGCTGTGAACTTTGGTCCGGTAACAGGGCTGCAATTTTATAATAACTATGGGACTGTTTACGACAAGTCAGACAGCAGTGCCGATACCGTCATGAACGTGACTGGAGTGTCAGTAGCAGCAGGCGGACTGTTTACCTATTTTGACTGGGTGCATGCCAAAAACCAACCGTTTGTGGGTGGCAGTGCAGCCGGTGACAGCAGCGAGTATGAGCAGCGCTTTAATATCAATATCGGCTATTACTTCTAGGCTAAATAGCGGCACGCGTTTAAAAACAAACACAGTAAGGACAATCTGATGACAGATAATAAGGATCCCATGGTTCCTGATGGTAGGGTCAACCCGATTGATACTGACTATCAAGTAGGCCAAGACAATATTCTAATTAATCTCGGACCTTTTGGTTTAGATATACACAATAGAGTTTTTGCTATCTCAGCACTTATGGTAATTACTTTTGTTGCTCTTACCCTGTTTTTCCAAGAACAGGCGGAGCCCATTTTTAATGGGGTAAAAAACTGGTTAACCACAAATTTGGACTGGTTTTTTATTAGTGCAGCAAACGTATTTGTGCTCATTTGCTTAGCTCTGGTGATTTCGCCTTTAGGGCGAGTGCGCTTAGGCGGTACTGATGCGACTCCGGATTACAGTTATTTTGGCTGGTTTTCGATGTTGTTTGCCGCAGGTATGGGCATCGGATTAATGTTCTATGGCGTCTCAGAGCCACTGACACATTTTACGACCTCCTTTGCCGGCACCGCAGGCGAAAGCGGCATGCGCACTGATTGGGCTCCACTAAGTGGCGCCGCAGGGAATGCGGAGTCAGCAGAACGCTTAGCAATGGCGGCCACTATTTATCACTGGGCATTACATCCCTGGGCGATTTACGCCGTGATGGCATTGGGTTTAGCTTTGTTTTCTTTTAACAAAGGTTTACCCCTGACTATTAGGTCGGTATTTTATCCAATTTTGGGTGAGCGCGTATGGGGTTGGCCTGGTCATATCATCGATATTTTGGCGGTGTTGGCGACCTTATTTGGTTTGGCTACCTCCTTGGGTTTAGGTGCATCTCAAGCTGCTGCGGGCCTGCACCATCTGTTTGGTATTACTTTAGGTGAAACTACCCAGATCTTGTTAGTGATTGGGATCACCTCTCTAGCTCTAATTTCAGTGGTAAAGGGCTTGGATGGGGGGATCAAAAAATTATCTGAAATCAATATGGTTCTTGCTCTGCTACTATTGCTTTTTGTATTGATCGTGGGTCCAACCCTTGCTATTGCGACAGGTTTCTTTGAAAACATCGTTGCCTACTTCCGTTATTTGCCAGAATTAGCAAATCCCGTGGGCCGCGAAGACAGTAATTTTGCCTCCGGTTGGACTGCATTTTACTGGGCGTGGTGGATATCTTGGAGTCCTTTTGTGGGCATGTTCATTGCTCGGGTGTCTCGTGGTCGCACAGTACGTGAATTTATTATTTCAGTATTGTTGATACCCTCGGTCGCCTGTGTATTTTGGATGACCGTGTTTGGCGGTACAGCGATAAAACAAGTTGTGGTAGACGGTTTTCAAAAAGTAGTTGAGACAGATTTGCCTTTGCAGCTGTTTATAATGCTCGAAGCGCTGCCCTTGTCCAGTGTCACCTCGTTCATTGCCATTGTGCTGGTGATCGTATTTTTTGTGACCTCATCTGATTCCGGGTCGCTGGTGATTGACGTTATTTCCGCGGGTGGCAAGGTAGAATCGCCAACGCCACAGCGAGTCTTCTGGTGCGTATTTGAAGGTCTGGTTGCGGTATCGCTGATTGTGGGTGGTGGATTAGTGGCCTTACAGGCGATGGCCATATCTACTGGTTTGCCTTTTACCTTGGTGCTGTTGGTAGCCGCATTTTCCACGGTTAAAGGCTTGATGTCAGAGCCTAGATAGCCAGCGACTTGGCGTGCGCTCGCCTTGAAGCCGTAATGCTTCGAGGCGAGCCAAATTAGTAAAGTACGGAGCTGAATAATGCAGGCTGATCAATCCGAAGTGTTGGATTTTTTTCGGCGGCACCCGCCATTTTCAAATTTACCTGACAAAGTGTTGGGCGACGTTACCAGTAATGTTGAAGTCGCTTATTACCGGGCGCAGTCGGCTATTTTGCAGCTAGGAAAAGACAACCACCAGTGGTATGTCATTCGCAGTGGTGTTGTCGAAGTTTTTCGTCGCGACGGACAATTGTATAATCGTCTGGGGTCAGGGGATTTTTTTGGCGAACAAAGCTTGATGCTCAACCGTCCGGTTCGTTTTCCTGTTACCGCCCTTGAAGATACTCTGGTGTACCTTATCGGCGAGGAAACTTTCAATTATTTATTCGATAATTTCGAGCATTTTGCAGATTTTGTAGAAGTAGAAGATAAAACCCGTTTGCGCCATTCGTTGGCCAAGCGAGAAGACGATGATACCTTGCTGACCACTAAAGTAGACACTTTAATCACGGCGTTACCCGTTACGGTAAGTAGTTCCACTTCAGTGCATCAAGCCGCCATTCGAATGACCGAGGAAAATGTATCTTCCTTATTAATTATTCGTTCTGAACAAGACCAAGCAGAACAGACAAACCAAGTGATGGGTATTGTTACTGACTTAGATATTCGCAGTCTGTTGGTCGCAAAAGGCTTAAGCAGCGATATTCCAGTAGCGGATATCATGACGACAGAATTGATTTATGTGCAGAGCCATCAGTTTGTGTTTGAAGCGATGATGTTAATGCTTAAATACAATGTGCAGCACCTACCCGTACTGAAAAAAAAAGTCCCTATCGGCCTCATTAGTCACCTCGATATTTTGCGTTACGAATCGCAAAACAGCTTGTTTGTGGTAAAAAGCATTTTTAATGCCCAAAGCGTCGATGAGCTGGCCGCGATTACGCCGGAAGTGCAGGGCTGTTTTACACGCATGGTGCACCAAGATGCCAACTCACAAATGATTGGCAGTGCGATGGCTGTGCTAGGGCGTAGCTTTAAGCAGCGCTTGTGTGAACTTGGCGAAGCACGCTTGGGCCCCCCCCCGCTGCCGTACTGTTTTTTAGCTTTAGGCTCAATGGCGCGAGGCGAACAGCTAATGGTGACCGATCAGGACAATGCGCTTATTCTTGATAATAGCTTTGTGCCCGAATTACATGACGAATATTTTAGTGCTCTGGCGAGCTTTGTCAGTGACGGCTTGGCGCGTTGTGGCTATAGCTTTTGCACCGGAAACATAATGGCAAGCAACATCCAGTGGCGCCAACCATTGGCTGTTTGGCAGAAATATTTTAGCCAATGGATTGAACAACCCAGTGCTGAATCATTATTACACAGCGCAATATTCTTCGACCTAGAAGGCGTGTGGGGTCAGACCCACTGGGCGGAACAGCTGAATGATTTTATCCGCCAAAAGGCACAAAAAAATCCTCGCTTTCTAGCATGTATGGCGCGTAACGCCTTGCTGAGAACCCCTCCCTTGGGGTTTTTCAAAGATTTTGTGATGGAAACGGATGGTCGCCAAACTAATTCAATCAATATGAAGCGCCGGGGTACTGCTCCCATAGCTGACCTTGTGCGTTTACATGCTTTGGCAGTGGGGTCGTCAGCGCGCAATACCTTTGATCGCCTTGAAGATATTATTGCGGCGGGAATCTTGCCGCCCGGCAGAGGGCTTGATTTACGCGACGCACTAGAATTTATTGCTATGGTCAGAATTCGTGATCAAGCCTTAGATGTTGAGCTAAAGCGCGAGCCGGACAACAATATTGAGCCGGAGAATTTATCGGACTTTGAGCGGAAAAATCTTAAACAGGCTTTTCAAATATTAAGCAGTGCTCAGCGTTTTATGAAATTCAGATATCAAGTGGGTAGGGTAAGCTGAGGCGCTGGTATGTTTTATCTTACTAAAAACCAGCTTAGCGGTCAGGCCCAAGCTATGCCGCCAGGCAAGCACATGGACTGGTCCAGTCGTTTTGTCACACTGGCCAAAAACTGCAAATACCCAGCGTTAAAGGCATTCTATCAACAGGGCGTGGTTGCAGCTGAAACCCCCATAGCTGAGGTGCCTCTGGTGGCTCTAGATTTTGAAACGACGGGTTTGGATCCAAGTCGCGACAGTATTGTTAGTATTGGTTTAGTCCCCATGAGCATGAGTCGCATACGTTGCAATGCGTCTAGGCACTGGATTATAAAGCCAGAGACACGCTTACATTCTAGCTCGGTGGTGGTTCATGGTATTACCCATTCAGCGGTGGCTGATGCCCCTAGGTTTTCCACCTTAATCGATGAATTACTATCGCACTTGCAGGGTAAAATTGTGGTTGTACATCACAGCCCTATTGAGCGGCTTTTTTTACATGCTGCCCTTAAGCGTCATATCCAAGAAGGGATCGAATTCCCTGTTATCGATACCATGGCTATTGAGGCGCGATTTACTCGCACCATGCGCCAAACGCTGTGGCGCAGTCTGATGGGGCGGCAACCGGCGTCTATTCGACTGACTGACAGTCGTACTCGCTATAATTTACCTTACTACCGACAACATAATGCCTTGACCGATGCTTTAGCCTGCGCCGAATTAGTCCAGGCCCAGTGTGCAACTCATTTGACGCCAGATACGCCTCTTAGAGCTATTTGGAGTTAACCGAGGAGGGTGGCTTAAACTGATTTGCGGCAAAGCCCATCAGCCAACTCCATTGCTCGATGGGCTATTCGCTTTCGTATAGTTGATGCCTTTTTCTAATAACAAAAGGCCAGCAATTAGACTTAGCCATACAAATAAAATGTGCAAAAAATATTACCAAGTTGATGGGCTTTGCTCTGAGGAATTTCCGGATTGGCAAAGTGTGGCTAGTTATTTCAACGCCTGATGTATGGATTAGCGACACTCTGGACTTTCCAGGGTTCACTAGACAGTTGCTGCCTCTAAAAAGTACGCCTCTTCGAACTTAGCAGGCGATACGCCACCTGTGAGCGAATGGCGCTTTCAGGATTGTAGAACATCGCTGTAAAATTAAATATCCCCCTTTGGCTTTCTCCCTAGTCGAGTATCTCTTTCGTTTGGTGACCCGCCTTTTAAATGTCGCGGAAAATATTTCAGCGACGGCATTATCATGGCAATTACCCCGTCGACTCATCGACGGTATTAGCCTGTGCTCGTTCATAGATGCTAAATAATCTGAGCTGGCATACGGACTGCCCTGATCGCTGTGCACTAGCATTCGTTTTTGGGGTTCCGCTGCCATACAGCCATTAATAACGCATTGATAACTAAGTGCCGATCCATCGTTTTGTCCATTGACCAGCCAACAACTCTTCGTGAAAACGAATCTATTACTGTCGCCTGTAGTGGTCAAGTAAAACTGGCCACGGTTTAGTGGCTAATCCAATACTGCCCCTCGGCTGCATTTGGACTTAAGCCACTATTGTGTTGATGTGGTCTTGTTTGGCTGTAATAACCAACAAGGTATTCCGTAATTGATTACTGGGACATTAGCCTGTAAATAATTCTGTGTAACTGCCAAGGTTAAATATAATCCGCTAAGCGGTCTTCAAATTCAATCATAAATCGGTTGAGTGCTGGCTTTCAATTTCTGATCGGCATTGGCCACTTTTTGACGCATTCTGTATCGCCAGATAAATAACTTTCTTCGCCGCGTCGTCCCTAGGAAACAACTTGCGCTTTTTGATCGCCTTGCGGATAACTCTGTTCAACGATTCAATGGCGTTGGTTGTATAGATGACTTTCCTAGTGTTAGCGGGGTAATTAAACAGCGTATTTAGGTTCTGCCTGTGCGCACGCCACGATTTACTGATCTGCGGATGCTGGTCATCCCAGCGCTCGGCAAATTGATTCAGCGCCAATACTGCCTCGTCCTCGGTGCCTGATCGGTATATCTGTTTTAAATCAGCTGTGACGGCCTTGTAGTCCTTCCAAGGCGCATATTTGACCGAGTTTCGAGCCATGTGAACGATGCAGAGTTGAATCTGAGCGGAAGGAAAGACAGTGTTGATCGCATCAGGAAAACCTTTGAGTCCATCAACGCAGGCAATCAGTATATCCTTCACGCCGCGGTTCTGAAGCTCGATCAGGACGTTAAGCCAGAACTTGGCGCCTGCGTTCTCCGATATCCATAAACCTAGTAGCTCTATTATGGCCTTCCAAGTTCACGCCCAGCGCGAGGAACAGGGCTTTGTTGATGACGTGCTTATCTTGACGGATTTTGATCACGATACAATCCAGATAAACAATTGCATACACCGCATCTAGCGGCCGCGACTGCCATTCAAGCACTTCATCAATGACGGCATCGGTGACCTTGGATATGAGGCTCGCAGACACGTCGGCCCCGTACATCTATTTGAACGTCGCCACGATTTCCCGCGTGGTCATCTATTGAGGTAAAGCGTGTTGGGTGCTTTTTAACCAGTTGCGGCTCAAAATCACCGTATCGATCGCGCAGGGTATCGAGTTCAAATTGGCCGTCTTTAGTGCGTAAGGTCTTACGAGTAACGCCATTGCGGCTGTTATCTGAGCTGGATTGTGCGTGTGTGTCTTAGCCTAAATGATCGTCTAGTTCAGTATTGAGTACCACTGCCACCGTCACTTTGGTGAGCATAGCTCTGAAATCAGAGAAATCTTTTTCAGTTTTTAGCGTTTTGGCCGCTTCGCGTGCAAAGGTTTCCAAGTCTTTTTTGTTCATAATCTGTCTATCCTTTCCGTAAGGGGTTAATGATAGACAGTTACACAGACTTAATTACAGTCTCATGGGCGTTGGTGAAATTGCGATAGCCCCGTTGACTGGCTCATCGCTTGTTGGAGGAAAGTGGGGGGTCTTACCTTCAGCTGGCCGTTTCTTCTACCTGAATAGATGATGCAGCTCAGATTTCAATCCGCGTTATAAATATTCTCAAGTTCTGAAAGGTTATTTATGCTTATCCTTTTATTAAATACACCAATGACACCTTTACTAACAAGAGATTTAAGTGCGCGGCTTACACTTTCATGAGTTATTCCCAAAAAATTACTGATTTCAACCCTGCTCATCGTAAGAGTTATTTCATCTGTTTTTTTGTCATTTTCATTATGCCTTTGTAAGACATTTAGTATAAAACCAGCTATTTTTGATGTTGATTTTTTGCCCATAATATTTTCATAAAAATACACTTCTGAATCTAACCTTTCTCTAAACGTATTTATTAACTTTGAATATAATTCCGGATATAGGCCAATATTTTTTAGCACAGTACTAACTGGGATCTTACATGTTCGTGTCTGTTCAAGCGCAATAGCATTATGTTTCGATTCACGACCCAGAAAACCATCAACAAAAAATATCGATTGCGGAAAGTAAAAAGCATAAGCTGACTTGTTTAAATCGGTTTTCAATGCAACTTTTATTGATCCAGATTTCAATACATGTATAAACTCACCTGAATCTTTATCATCAAGCATTACTCCACCCTTGGGGGTTATAGCCTCACTTAATGTCCCCGCCACTTTACCTTCGTCCAATTTTCTAATTAAGCAAGAATCCCTATAATGACAAAATTCGCAAGCAGGCTCTGTCGCTGTATTCAACTTGATCTGTTCATGTATCCTACTACTCCTTATATCTTCTATCACCCTGCCCCCTGGCCTCGAAGCGAATTGATTGCACCCACACAACCCGAAATTACCCGGAAAAATACTTTCAAAGTTATTTCGAAGCCCTGCATGCCTTAGACGAATATTAATTATTATTAATAAACAAGCTTATGTCTTTTAATATTTAAATTCTTTTGTTGGATCCTTTCTTCCTTACATGAAGCTATGATAATAGCTCAACCTTATCAGAAAGCCTTATATATGTATTAAAATCAATGCGAGAGATGCCGACTCAAACCGAAGTGCATTATCTGATGCTGTAGAAGAAGGGGCTGCTGAAGGTGATCTACCCACTATATCCTCCGGTAAGAGATGAAATAGCGATGAGCAATTACCAGCAGATGAGCTATGAGCAACGATGCCAGATATTCGTCTTAAAGAAAAGAGGTTATTCGGATTGGCCCGTTGGTTGAAAGTGAGCTGTGTAGTGGCTGAATGATTCTGGACACTCAATAAGGCGTTAGACTAACGCCAGCACAAGGTGTCTATGAGCAAGAAACGTCCGTCCTTTACGCCAGAATTCAAGTTGTAAGCTGTGTCGCTAGTAACCGACAAAGGTTATTCCCTATCCGAAGCCCGCCAGGCGCTGGGGGTTGGGCCGGCTGCGATGCGCGCTGGGTAAAGCAGCTCAACCAAGAACGAGAAGGCATTACGCCAGTCGGTAGCAAGGCCTTGACGCCAGATCAGCGTCAGATCCAAGAGCTGCAAAAGCGTATTCAGTGTTTAGAGGTGTAGAAAGCCATTTTACAAAAGGCTACGGCGCTCTCAGTAGCGGACGAGTTCAAGTGCAAGCGCTGATTGTCTCGTTAAGTAAGCAATGGCCGGTCACCCCGTCGTGTTATATGACTATGCGCCCAGCCGCGCTGGCAGCGTGGCGGAGAACTTGCTCTTGGGTTTTAGTGGCTACCTGCAAACCGATGATTATGCGGGCTATCACGCGGTTGGACGCAAACACGACATTAGTCATGTGGGGTGCTGGGCGCAGGCACGCCGTAAATTCATCGATGCCCAAAAGCCAGCCAAAGACAAAAAGACCGCCCGCATCGGCAAAGCCGATGTGGTCATCAATTATATTGCCAAGCTGTACGCCCTCGAAAAACAGGTGAAAGACACGAGCAGCGAAGCCCGTCACCAGCTAAGACAAGAAAAAAGCATTCCAATACTCAGAGCCTTGCGCGAATGGCTGGACAAGACCTTGCACAGCACCTTGCCGAAAGGTCTACTGGATACGGCGCTGGGTTATCTCAACAAGAATTGGCAAAAGATCATTTGCTACACTTAGGACGGCGACGTTAGCATCGATAACAACCACGCCCAGAACGCCATCCGGCCCTTTGTTATAGATCGGCTGTTTAGCGCAACCCCTAGAGGTGCTCATGCCAGCGCCACTATCTATGGTTTGATCGAAACGGCAAAAGCAAATGGCCTTGAGCCTTACGCATATTTGAGGGAAGTGTTTGCAAGACTGCCGAGCGTATCAAGCGATAAAGAATTACAGGCGCCGCGACCCTGGAGCGTGTCGCGCGTGGCTTATTGATCGCTTCCTGATATTAATTAGTTGAAGCTCATATGGACGTTAACGGGACAGCAGTAAGAACGATTTAAGACATTTCCCCCCTCACTCAATAATATTGCGAAAAATCAACAAAAGATCGACTTGCGTAATTAATAGTGGAAGTTACCTATTGCAGGGGCTTTAATGAATGTGCGGCAAGGGGATTTAAACCAATTAAATACCCAAGCGCAAAACCGGTGGTTGTGAAGATTAGGTTGAGGAGCTTAGTCATCACGGAAAACTGCCAAAACGATGTCAGCGCATGCTGACTATTTGCACCAGGAGCACACTATGAAAAACAATACTGCTATCAGTTTCAGCCCACTAGCGGCTGCTATTATGCTTTCCAGTATCTATGCAGCGCTGCCAATATTAATGCCTTTACCCTTAGCTTAGGTGGTAGTGCAACATCTACTTCCGCGATGTCAATGTCAGGCGGACTGCCTGGCATCAGCGGCGCGTTCTCAGGGGCGGCCGACATGAGTACTTCAGCGAATCTTCCTTCCCTATCAGGCGCCGCTGGCTTAACCAGTACTTTAAGTGGCGCATCGTCACTGTCAGGTATGGGCGGAATTCCGGGCGCGGGCAGTTTTGCTTCCGTCACCGACGCCGTTGCCGCCATCTCTAGCCAGGGCCAAGCGTCTGGATTAAGTGGTCTGACACTGCCTGGCTTAACCGATGTTTCTGGACTCACTGCAAACACATCAGGCGCCACGAGCATCGTATCAAGCCTTAATGGCTCGGTCGGCGGCATCGGTGAAGTTTCTGGTGCAATTGCATCTACAAGCTCTGCTGTAGCGAACGCATCGTACGGCAACACCCCGGAAGCTCCTACCGAAGAAAATGACGCCCCGAGCGATGGCAGCGCCTCAGCCACTGAAGCGCCCACTAGCGAAGAGGCTCCGCAAACCAGCGATGCTCGTTACAATAGCGGCGGCATTGTTGCGCAGCTTAGCGGCGCAGTAAGCGGCAGTGGCGATATTGCAGGTCAACTGCAAGGTGTTGGCGGTCAAGCCGGCGACGTAAATGCCGCACTTGCCTCTGCTACTAGCATCACTACCGAGCTCACTGCAAACCCAAGACAAGCTCAGCCTCCCCAAGCCCCCCCGGGCCCCACAGGAGGATAATAGTGACAACACAGAAGAAGCTGACGCCAGCAATGATGGTGACAGAAGCTTCCATGCAGACGCTTCAAACTCAAGTGAATCAGAAGGCCAGTTTGATTTTAACAACACAGGAGAATAAACTTACTAAGTGAATAAAGCATTACTGGCTGAATTTATTCAGCTATGAATTTTCAGCAAGAACGAAAACGCTTATACAACAAATACAACAAATACAACAAATACAACAAATACAACAAATAAATTTATTAGCGGGAGGACACTATGGCGATTGATATGCCACCACCAATGCCACCAATGCCGATGACCGAGATCCGCTATGAAGCCATTAGCAAAAGCCACGGTGCTTACTTTTTAAGCGGCCATATAAGTGGCGCCACTATTAACATTTTTGATCTTCCTTATATCAGTAAGGAAGATGCTCAGGTACTACTCAACGCATCAAACTCACCCAGCCATTTTATTCTTAATTTGAATACTGCCTATTATTTAAAAGGCCATCTACTCGTTCAAATCGCATATCGGCAAGTTGACAAAACAGTCTATATTTATGCCGTTCAGTCACGCTTGGTGAACATCCAGGGACCGAACAAAGTAACTAAATATTTCAATTCTCTCAAAGGCGACAAGAACCTTACCATCAGTGAGGTCGATAAGCGCAAAGTGATGGCCGATATAAGTTCAAATCGACAAGGGCTCGACTATAGCTTTACCTACCAGCCTTCAGCAGATTATGCGGCAACTGACTTAATCTTAAGCGACAAAAAGCGCGATGTGAATCGCATCCAAGTTGACGCTGAACTCGGCAATGAAGGAAATCGCTATGTTGGCAGCTACCTTGCGAAAGCCGGAATTCGAACATGGCAAGATAGCGGCTCAGAATTCAAAGCATCCTATATAAGAGCAATACCACGCGCTGAAGAAAAAAAAGAGGGAAACAGCTATCATGCCCTCGTTTTGAACTACAATTTTCCGTCACCCAAAGGCCTATATGGAATTGAATTTCTGACCAGTCAATATTCGAGATTAATAACCGAAACCATAGAAAACCCTAATTTTTTTGGGCAATGTCAGCCGGAGCTAACCGCATTGTGTAGCTCCATACTCCCAGCGAGTAGCGAGAATGTGCTGTACGATATAAGCGCCAAAACGACTAAGTTTGCAGGAACAGGTGAGCAAATTTTATATAGTCGTCCAGGCAGCCGCGTTATCGTAAACCAGAAATTAGAAGGTATTAGTGACGAAATAGAGGACTTTCAGCAAGGGGTTATTCTTGATGAGTCCTACGGTGTTGTTGGCCTAGGGGTAAAATATGTTATTGGCACGGCAACACCAGAAAAGAAAAAATTAGGGCAGTTTCAACTTCAGCTAAGCAGGGGATTTGGCGGCAACAATGGCACGCTAGACACGGAGGACACACCCGAGGGCCCGTATCCCGGAAACCATTCAGCTGAATTCCTGATAATCAAACCCTCAATCAATGCCCAATTTACAATTTATAAAGATTTAAGTGTCATATTATCTGGCGATGCGCAGATATCCAACAATGTTCAGCTTCCTCAGTTCCAGCAATACACTCTCGGCGGGATGTCTCAATTAAGCGCATTTCTGCCAGGGGTATTGGTGGGCGACTCAGGTACCTACGGACGAATGGAATTCGTTATTTCCCCTTCCGGCGACTCAGTTTTTAAAATTATACCGTCTATTTTTATTGAGGCGGGAGAAACATCTTCAGAAAACACCAGCAAAGATCTGGCCCAAAAGAAATCAATATCAGACGCTGGCGCTCGCGTAATCATCACCGTCGGAAAACACTTCCAACTAGAAGTATCAAGCGCAACAATTTTAAAATACGACAATTTATCAAAAAGTCATATAGATGAATATAAAATGGAATTTTTTGCCAAGGCAAAATTGTTGTTCTGAGTAATATTTGGTAGGGAATATAAAGCCCGGCCCTGCCAAGGCAGGACCGGGCTATGCACCAGGTTAACACATGTACACACAGAAAACTGTGGAGGAAGCACTATGCATTAATGCACCAACAATATTATACACAAGTCACGCTTTTTGTCCATTTTCTTGGCTTAAAATTAAGGCCATTACTCCCGCTTTCTAATAAGAAGTGCAGGGTAAAGTATCACCCTCTTAACTGTTTAATTTCACGCAATATATAAATTTAAATATTGCGAAGCTACCGCGAGACACAAGCTCATTAAGCTATTTCGGAAAAATATTTGCTATAAGTATATAAACTTAGTTCACACATTAAATTTTGACAGCAAATAATTCGACCTGCGCAAAAGTCAATTCGCTATCGTCACCGGACACCTCGCGCAGAGAGGGGCCCCACGCCATGGATTCTGAGATTTTTTTGGGGTGTAGATCATTGGCAATCGAAACCTGTCTATTTTGAATCGTAATCGCACTTGTTTTGACCAGTGTCGTCAGCCCCCCACTCGACGACTCCACAGAGATACTCAGAAATTGAATTATGTCACTACGCGTCATGATCAAATAGATATCGGAACTCACGGATCCATTTTTTGTAAGACCTCACTATTGAATATAAAAATTCAGCAGTACGTCGCTCGGTAGTGATTTAAAAGCGCGGATGCTTGACGTCACTGCTGCCTTGTCTCCTCATCTTTATAGCCTATCCGCAGTAATTGAGCTGGGCGCTAGGGGCTGGTGCATCCTATCGTTTGAACACACATTAAGCTTTTATTTTTCAACACGGAGCGACGATCAATAATACGGCAATTTTGCATTGCTCTTACGTCAGGTAGCGAAGAAATATTATTGTCTATCAATTGCTTATACCAAGCATAATCATTGCACACTTTGCCAATGGAGCTATTCTCCCTTTAGGGAAGTTGAGTATGCAGCCCACGGTTACATCGTGCATACCCTCCCTTCGTGATGTTCAAAAACTCCGGCAAATAGCCAGCATGGTTTCAAGCCGACGTGCAATTTGACCACGCCCTTGGTGGTGCGAAGATCCGCCCAAGGGAAAGCAGGCAAGCACAAGCCGATAGTCGAGACGTCCAGTGAATACAGGGGGTGTTAAACTTAAAGTCATGATCAGGCGTCACACCTTGGCAGCGAGTTAACAACTTTCCAAGCAACGCTTCGTACAAGGCATAGTGTTTGTCATCATCGATGGGTGACATGTTAGATTACGGCAGTTTGTCGCTGCCCAAGTGGTATAGGCGAGGCATTTGCGCCATCGTCAGAGATAAAAACTGTGACCATCGGGAGGCTGTGCGAGAGGCGCCGCCTGAATGGTGCTGTTGGCAAATAGTCTAAAATTAATTTCTCTGAATAATTTTTAGTTTTATTAAAGAATGGTATTGCAATGAGCTATGGCCTGATTACCCTATTAATACAGGGTTTTATAGGC
>JBLHPB010000071.1:0-14952 GCA_047624025.1 Zhongshania sp. | reverse complement strand
GACAGTATGAAAATATTTATATTAGGCATGGGTCATGTCGGCAAAGCTCTAGCCACTAAATTGCGTAGCCAAGGACACCAGATAACTGGCACCACCACTACCCCAGAGAAAGTCGATGGCCTGCGTGAATACGCCGATGAGGTTTTTGTATTAAAAGGCAGTGAAACCGAGAAAGTACAAGCTGCAGCAGCTAATTGCGATGCCATCGTGGTGACCGTAGCCCCAAATATTCGTAACACGCGCACCCGCGAAGAGCGTGAAACCGAGTACCACGAAGTACTGGAAAAAAGCTGCATGAGCGCAGCAGCCAGCTCTCCCCGGGTGATATTTTTGTCCTCGTTCTCGGTTTACGGCAACGGCGGCACAGGTAGCGCAGCCATTGATGAGCAAACCCCAACCGCCAATCATGAAGAGCCTTCCTCACGTTACTATCAAGCGGCTGAGCGCGCAGTACTTGGTGCAACCCAGGGCTGTGTATTGCGTTTCCCTGACATGTACGGCGCTCCTGGCGACATGAGCTTTACTCAGCGGGTAAAAATGGCGCATGAATACTTTGGCGGCAAAGTAATTTTTGGCGCAGGTGCACCGCTGTACTGCATACACTTTGAAGATGTGGTGGCATCAGTCAAGCACGCTATCGACAAAAACCTATCCGGTACCTTTAATGTTTGTGATAACGACAACCTGCCCTACACCAATAAACAGGTTTTTGACGCGATCACCGATCTAGAAGGTCTGACTCGCCTTGAGTATCTGGATCAAATTCAAGCGCCCAATCGCAAAATATCTGCACAAAAAATTTACGACACTGGCTACCAAGTAGAGCATGGCGATCCCAATGCCAGCCTCGTTGAAGCCAGTCAGGCAAAGGATTCCTAGTTATGGCCAATATCGTCATTACCGGTAGCACTAAAGGCATCGGCTTTGGTCTAGCACGGGAATTCGCATCTCGCGGCCACAAGGTCATGATTGTAGGCAGTAGCACTGACAGCTTAACCGCTGCCTTACAACAACTGCCAGCCGATAGCGGCGTGCTAGGCAGCGTGGCCAATGTCCGTCACTTTGACCAAGTGCAGGCGCTGTGGGATGACGCTACTGCCGCCTTTGGCAGTGTCGATATCTGGATTAACAATGCCGGTATCGCCCGCACCGTGTGGTCAATTCTCGACACCCCTGCCGATCAAATCGAAGCCATGATCACCACCAATATGCTGGGCACTATTAATGGCAGTCGCGTAGCTGCAACGGGCATGGTAGCGCAAGGCAGTGGCAAAATTTTCAATATGCTCGGCGGCGGCAGCGACGGCGAAATGTTTCCCGGCATGGGTATCTATGGCAGCACCAAACGCGGATTGGATTATTTTACTAACGCTTTGACCAAAGAATTAAAAGACAGCCCAATTATTATCGCCAAGATTCGCCCCGGCATGATTATTACCGAGGGCGTGGTTCGCGAAGCCCGCGCCGATTTGGACAACTTTCAGAAATCTCGCAAGATAATGAACAATCTCGTCGACACGGTCGATACCGTCGCACCATGGCTGGTCACCGAGATTCTGGCTACCGACAAATCCGGCCGTAAAATTCGCTGGCTGAATGGCGGAAAAATCGCCGTGCGTATGCTCAAAAGTCGCTTTAAATCGCGTCCAGACCAATTTGAGGCTTTTGGCCTTTAATCCCTTTCATTAAAATAACTCAGAGGCTTTTATGACCGCCGATACCAAAACCATAGATCAGTTTCTTACCGAAAACCCCGACGTTGATGTTAGCAAGGCTTGGGAGCGCAGCTTCAGCATTTTAACTGACATCAAAAACAAAATTGCTGAGCGCTTTTCAGGACTGGAACTGGATCCGGATTGCGAAGGCCGCGAGTACTACACCTCGCCCAACGGCGAATTTGAAGGCTCTATGCAGGCGTGGTCCGGCAATGGCGTAGAGTGGCTGGTCAACTCCTGGCTGGGCAACCGCAAAGCCAGTATTTTAGACATGAATGCCACCGCCTTCCTCGGACAGGAAACTGACGTGCCCCATTTCATTATGGTATTCGGCACCATTCCAAAATTGTTTTTCTACTTTGACTTCACGCCGCGCAGCGATTTACGCGTCGATGAAGACTACTTAAACAAATACTACGGCGGCGAAGCCAATGCCGACTTCCTGGAACTGCGCGGCCACCCTAATTTCCAATGGTCCGTCAGTCACGGCCCTTATATGCGCGGATTATTGTCACCTTCTGCACTCAGTTTGAGCGCCGACTTGACCGATGAGAACCTCGATATTTTGGAAGACTTCGCCTACCGATTTTTGAATCGTTGGCTGGGATGGCTGGATGATGCCCAAGCTGTGTCCGAGTCTAAGCGCAAAGAATTGCAGCGCTACGATCACAAGGTGAGAGAGTTGGGCTACCGCCTAGACCCGATGAACAAACTCGCCGCTCAAGTCTTCGGTGAAGATCAAGTTGATCACATGATCAATGTGCGCATGGGCAAGGCACAAATGGAAAAAAACAAAACCTACTAAGGAACGACGATGCGAGCCCTTGGCATAGAATTATCTGAGGGCATCCGCCCCCGCCATCTCACCGCCTACTTATTGGCGGCCTTGATTTCATCGGGTTACGCAGGTGCGCTCGCCGTTTTGCAACCCGGTTTACTGGCAACCTTGGGTTACGCCACCGGCGATCAAGCGCAGATCACCGGCCTGCTAGGCGCAGTACAGGAAGCCATTCTCATCCTAACCATGGGCTTATTCGGCGTCCTTGCCGACCGCATTGGTCGACGTCCGGTATATGCCTTTGGACTCGGCTTTACCGCAATTGGATTTTTTGCCTACCCCTACGCTGAAAGCTTTGCGCAATTAATTGGTTTTCGCTTGATCATTGCCCTCGGTGGTGCGGCCATGATCGGTATGATGGTCACCGTCATCGCCGACTACAGCGCAGAAGAAACGCGTGGCAAAGCCAATGGCCTGCAAGGACTAATTGCGACGTTTGGCGCATTTATTCCGCCAATTCTAGGCATGATGCCGGGCGTATTTGTGGCTCGAGGTTTTAGCGAAATAGAAGCTCAACAAGCCAGCTTTGGTATAGGCGGTGCCATGGGTATTGTCGGTACCATTATTGTACTCGTCGGCCTTGCGCCCCGGGCCAAACGCGTAGCCCAAGAAATCCAAGAACCAGTAATGACCATGTTGCGCAAAGGTTTAGCTGCAGCCAAAGACCCTGGCGTGGCACTGAGCTACGGCGCGGCATTTATCTCACGCGGCGACTTGGCCGTGACCGGCGCGTTTATGGGTTTATGGTTAGTACAATTTGGCACTCAGAATCTCGGTATGGCACCCAGCCAAGCGATGATGGAATTGGCCGTACCACGCGTACTCACTACCGTCACCGGCGCAATGATCGGCGCCATCGCGATGGGTTTAATTGCCGACCGTATTCGTCGCAGCACCGCTGTGATGGTTGCCGCCGGTTTAGCCTGCTGTGTATATTTAGCGGTGGGCTTCGTAGACGATCCAACCGCACCTTGGGTTTTTGGACTATTGGGCGTCATGGGCGTAGCAGAAATAAGCGCCTTTGTTTCCAGCCAGGCACTCGTCGGCCAACAAGCACCCGCTGAAAGACGCGGTGCAGTCATCGGATTTTTTGGTGTGTCTGGCGCCATTGGCATACTGATCGGCACAGCCGGTGGCGGCTGGCTCTTTGCCAAGCTTGGCCCAAGCGCTCCCTTTGTTTTATTTGGAGTTTTGAACGGCGTGGTATTTATTACCTCAATATTTATTCGCTCAAAAATATTCAAGCCGGGCTCTGAGCAGGCCGGTTAGCGTATTTGTAGTGGGAAGAAAAAATATGAACCGTATAAAGCAGCTGGTCACTTGAATGGATTGGCGATCTTGCCGATACGGTATCTCGCCCATTCCGGCAAGGGACGCATCATCGCAGCCGTGAGTTTGTTGACAGTGCCCGGCACGCAAACCGGCTTGCCAATCATCACTGCTTCGATTGCCTCCCTCACTACTTCGTCGGATTGCTGCCAGAGAATTGCGGGAAGTTTATTGGCGCTGCTGCGCGTGCCCATGACATCGTGAAACTCGCTCACAGTGAAACCAGGGCACAAAGCAGTGACGTGAACCCCATGCGGTTTCAATTCCATGTCCAGCGACTCCGACATAATTAGTACATAGGACTTTATCGCCGAATACAGCAAGCTCTCGCCTGGAGGCGCGAACGCCGCCAGCGAAGACACATTGATGATGCGCCCCCATTTCCGCTCGATCATTGCCGGCGCGACCAAATGGGCCAATTCAGTAACGGCAGTCATCATCAACTGGATTTCGCCAGCCAACTCTACCCAAGGTGTGGCGACGAACTTCTTGTTCCCGGATAGCCCAGCATTATTAACCAGCAGGTCAATATTCAAACCCAACTCATTGGCATAGGCCATCACTGCGCGCGGAGCGGCTGAATCGCTTAGATCTGCTGCGATGGTTTCACATCGCACGCCGTGTGCTTCGGACAATTCTTGAGCTAAAGCGTGAAGGCGATCAGCACGGCGAGCGACGAGCAGAAGATTATAGCCCTGTGCAGCCAATTGGCGGGCAAAGGTGGCACCAATACCGGCTGAAGCACCCGTGATCAAAGCAGTGTGAGATGGAGATTGCATCGAGTTGACCTCTACGGTTGCTTGGCAAAATCATTATATTGAATGTTACTTAAATTATTTTAACGTAGCATATCTTAACTGACATTGAAGAATGACGCAGTGGTCTGAGCAGGTGTGGCTCGATGGCAATCACCCGTCGTAATATCGAACGGCCACTTTTGGCAATTACGGCTGAAACTGCTATTCGGTATGACTGAAACGATATCATCCATCGATTTCACCTACCAAGGCCACACTGACCGCTCTCGATACAATCCACCACTATTGAAACCGCTAGGCTGAGTCGCCAACCACACAGTCGTATCAGCCCCCTGCTCAGTCGTTAAGGGAGCACCCTCACCGCCTAGTTCGGTTTGCACCCAGCCGGGGCAGCTGGCATTGACCAGAATATCGGGATAATCCTTCAATTCACTCGCCAGCAATACCGTCAGTGAATTTAAGGCCGTCTTAGAAGAGCGATAAGCCAAACTACTGCCCATCTGAACATCGCTTAGCGTGCCCAACTCACTAGACACATTAACGATACGCCCGAAGCCAGCCTGGATCATTGCCGGTACAAAGGCCTGACATAGGCGCAGCGCGCCGTACAAATTAACTTCCATGGTTTGTCGCCACACATCGATATCCAACTTGAGTGCGGGCACCCATTTATCCATGGCGACACCGGCATTGTTAATTAGAATATCGACGACCTTATGTTTAGCCAAGACGCGTGCAGCAAGCGCATCAACACTTTGCGGGGAACTGACATCAAGCAATTCTATGCTGACCGGCAAGCCTTGAATTGCCAATGCCTGTAACTCAGCGGCCTGACTCAGGGATCTGACCGTGGCAATGACATGAAGCCCCTGTTCTGCCAGTTGACGCACTGTTTCTAGACCAATCCCACGGTTTGCCCCGGTGACCAGAGCGGTTTTTACAGTTGTCATTTTTTTCTCGCTAATGGCTAAACACACTGCTAAAATTATAATGATATATCATTATGTTTAAAAGGTTTTGTTAGCCGTGGGAGCGCGCAATGGTTGATTATTATGGATACCGCAAAAAGTTTGCGGTGCTGGTTCCGTCCACCAACACTGCAGTGGAAACCGAATACCACAAAATGTGTCCCGTGGGCGTCGTTCTCGCCACCCGCGCCTGCGTGATTCCACCCATGCCGGTCACCGATGAAGACAGCTTTGTGGCCTTGGTGAAAGCCATCGGCAATGCCACTGAGCAGGGCCTGCGAGATGCTTTAAGCGTGTTACCTGACCATGTTATTTTTGGTTATTCAGCGGAGACATTCTGGGACGGTAAAGATCGCTCAGATCGGGAGTTTAAAAAATATAATGATATCGCCCAAGCCGAGGGCAACTGCAATATCACCTTCGGGGCGCAGGCGATCATGGATGCACTAAAGTGTTATCCGGGTGTAAAACGCATTGGCGTAATCACCCCGTATATGCCAATTGGTGACAGCATGGTGGTGAAATTTTTAGCAGATATAGGTTACGAAGTGGTGCGTGTTGAAGGCCATCGTTCAGATAGCCCAGTGAGTATTGCCTATGAAACTTCAGGAAAGAATAGAGAGCTGATCAAGAAGATTAACGGCGAAGATATTGATCTGATTCTTCAAGCTGGGACCAATTTGCACTTTGTCGAACTGGCCGCTCAACTAGAGCAGGAACTGGGAAAACCAGTATTGGCAATCAATGCCATCACTTTTTGGCACGCCTTGCGCAATAACGGCATTCCCGATCGAATTAAAGGCTTTGGTTCATTACTGGCAGAACATTAATACAAGGGCCGCGCCTTTCACGCGGCCCTTGCTGCATTCAACGACCTATTACTACTCTCGGAATAACCGGTGCTATTTGCTTGGCGTCAACAATATACCTACCGTGACGACAGGCTTTAGTAGCGGCATCCATCCTTTTGCTTTCGCACTGAGATGAAGCGGCTCCAGCAATACACCACTCGCTGCCAGTTTGGTGTATTTCGTAATTCAAGCCATTGTCGCAACTTACATCATATTGATTGATGTCGCCCCCAGCCATGTAGCTAATTTTTAACGGGCTGGAAAATGCTCCTGCATGAGCAGTCGCTGACATTATTAGTGCGATTAAAATGCTAGCGAATGCGATTTTCATGTTTATGCCTCCCGTTGATATGGGAGATATACGCAGCCAGAATCGCAATAGATCAAATCATGTTTGTATAAAAATTAAGGTCTCACACCTTAGCGACGCTCCAAACTCGTAAAACCGCCGCTAAGCGTCTTTAAATCAACACCTTGCAACCAATCGGCAGTCAATTGATTGCCATTCACATAGGCCAGTAAAAAGTTGGTGGTCACGGCATTGAGCATGCTCAAGGCATCGGTCTGCGGCTCAGCCTCTCGCTCTGGCCGACACATAAGATTACCCAAATAGTGGTCAGCACCCTGAGTCACCAAGGCGAACTGATTGTCGCTCAGAGCGGTATCAAAACTCATTTTATGCGAGCGCCAGTCTGGCCAAAATTGCGCATTAACGTCGTGGGTGCCGGTGGTCATCAATACTGGGCCATGCATTTGAACCCAGCTTTGCACGGTAATTTCATCGAACATCGGCCCTGGTGGCGAGAGTGCCACAACCGCTTTAACACGCTGATCTTCCGCACTGACTGGGCCAGACTCAGTGATTGCCTGGGCACCAGCAAACTGCTGCGCGGTGAAAGCGCCAAAACTATGCCCGGCCACAGCCAGCCGCTCCGGGTCTAGACTCAACGGCAGCAGAGCTTGGATATCGTCAAGATGGTCGATGATAAATTTCACATCCGCTACCCGCGCCGCAATTAAGCCATCATTACCATAACGAAGCGCATTGAAAATGCCCCGCGCCATACTTTTACCGTCGAGGTGGCGACCCGCAACCACTGCAAAACCATAACTTGCCCAGTGGGCCAAGACCTTGTCGTAGCGATCGACATCAGACCAATTACCGTGTGAAAAAATAATCACTGCAGCAGCGTCGTCACGACGTGGATACCAAACCCGTAGATTGACATCATTAAACCCGTCAACCTTTAACACCACATCCTCTGCTAAAACCGCCTCAAAGGGACCAAAATCATAACCGGGTATTTTAGCTAGTTCGGCGCGCGCGTCACCGAGTGGTTCGGCGGGCTCGAGTACCAATGTTTTCCCGCAAGCCGCGAGCTGAACTGCCACGCACAGTAATAAAATCGTCGCAGTAAAGCGGCTAGCGACTTTCCGGAATAAAAATCTCACAAACGACCCCTAAATGTATTCATCGCCGCAGCAGTCTGTGCTGGTTTTTCAACTGGCAACAAGTGCCCTGCGCCATCAATGATTACTGATTGCAGTGAATCCGCGCCGATCATTAGACGTTCAAACTCAGCGACCAACTCCACTGGCAGCTGAGGATTCTCACGACCCCAGAGGATTAAGGTCGGAGCAGTAACTGCAGCCAACACTGCCTCTGCTTGACCAGCATCAAAGCTGGACATCCTTTGCATTTCTGCTTTGCGATTGCCCTGATGTCTGAACATGGCGTGAAAGCGCTGCAGCAATGCTTCGCTGACATCTGCTTCGTCAACAACCATCCACGTAATGAATTTTTGAAAGGCAGCGGTAGGCACAAAATAAAACACCCGGTAAAACCAATCTGGAATACTGGCTGCATTGCGACGACTAGTTTGCTGGCGCTTTATGCCGCCAGAATTAATCAATACCAGTCCTGCCGTTTGCTGAGGAAATTTGGCAGCATAGTGGAATGCAATATTGCCACCTAATGAAGAGCCGACGACGACAGCAGATGTCACTTTGAGATGAGTCAATAAACCATGTAAAAGCTCGAGATCGCGGCCCATGCTGTAATCCGCTTGACTGTCCGGCCCGGTCAATCCGTGGGAGGTCAAATCATAGCGAATCACGCCATGTTGAGGGCTGAGATGCTTGAGTATTTCATCCCACATGAGCGAATCAAAATAATGGCTGTGCACCAATACCCACGGCGCACCTTGGCTGACATCACCGTCAATGCGGTAGGCCACTGGCGTACCGGCAATCTCGACAACTTGAGCCCCTTGACCGTATTCATCAAGCAAATCGGCAGTGGCGATATCCCGATAGGCTATTAGACTCCACAGCGCATATGCAGAGATCAGCAGTAATACGACCCCCAAGGTAGACAACAACACTTTTATAAACTTCCGCACTCGGCCCCCAGCAATTCATCAATGGCTTTGGTATTTAGGTCGAAGGCGACATCATTGCTTGCAACGCTGTGCCCATCTCATTAACAACCCGGCTTACCGCCGGTTGTTGCTGCGCCCAAGCCCAACGCTTTACCAGCTCAGGGGTCACCGCTAGCGGGTCTGCTTCGCCAAATAGTGGTGCCAAACTCACCACATAAAAAAGCACTGGAATCACCGCGCAATCGACCAGACTAACGGCATCCGTAGGGGTTAATTCAGGCTGCTGGTACCATGTTTGCAGAGTTTTTAGCTCAGCTTTTAATTTTTCCAGCGCGGCATCCACCACTTGCTGATCTCGGGGATTCGCCCGCACCTGCTGAAATAAAGGGAATAATACTTGCGCAAAATACAGATCAAGATAACGGATCATTGCGCTTTGCTGGGCACGCTGCCAAGGATCCGTCGGCGTCAAAGCCCCATCAGGGTATAAGGCTTCAAGGTACTCAATAATCGCCATAGACTCAGACAGATAGCCCCCCTCGTGAGCCAATACCGGCACTTTTCCAGTCACTGTCAGCGCACGAAAAGTGGCGGATCCTAAACCACCCGGAGGCTCGCTAATTTGTATCGACAGATCCCGGGCATAGACCAGAATACGAACGCGGGCGGCATAAGGTGAATGCGCAAGATTGTATAATTCCATAACAAAGCCTTTATTGAATATTTATAGGAGATGCACGCCGAAGGCCGCGCTGGCAAACAAACCCAACCATATAACCGCGACAAAGGGACGACTGCGACTCACTGCGCCCTCGAGAATGTCGTTCACCTCGTCGCTCGGGCCGTCCTGCATTAATCGAGTAAATGCCGGCACAAAGGGTTTTAATTGAATACGAATGCCAATTCCACAGCTCACAAGGGTGGCAAATATACCCAGTTTCCAAGCCAGCCAGTCGGCGTTGATCAATCCCGGCATATTTATTGACGCTATTAGATAGGCCAAAATACCCACAACCACGGCGATTCTAAACGTGAAATCAATGCGACTTAATGCCGCGGTAAAGGGCTTACCTTCGAAGCTATAAAGAATCAGAACATTGCCCAGCCAAATTAAACCGATTAGCCAGCTCACTATCAGACCAACAGTATTTAAGGGTAAAACACCACTTAGGCTCGCCATATGCACGCCTAGCGCGAACATCATTGGCATCGCCAACTTCGGCCCTTGGTCGCAGGCCAGCATAATTTTAGTGGCCACTAAGCGAGCTTCATTGCCAATATTACGGTTTACTAAGTAGCGACTTGATAAAAAAGTTCCCAAATCGCCGCCAAGCCAATAAACAAAGCCAATAATGTGCAAGTACTTAAGTAACAGGTATTCCATTGAGTTATCCGATATAAATGAGGTGCGTCACCGCCTAAATTAATATCACAAGACGGGTCGACACACTGGCAAATGTATTAATATAATAACATTATATCATTTGCAAGAATTTCAGTCATTATGTCCTACATCGGCCATCGTGATGATCGCGTACATTTCAGACGCTAATGTCAGTAATAGCGCATAGAATACTTAGTCAGCAATCTAATAAGGACCTTGGGATGCCACAATTATTACGCAGAACTCTTCCTTTCGCGATCTTGCTTTTTGGCATCGTACTCGCCCGCGTAATATTGGGCGGGCCACCAGTCCCCAAGCTGATCGAAGTGGTACCTACCCCGCCGCAGGAGGCACGCTATCGCTTGATTGAGCCACAAACTCTGCCTATAAAAGTAAGCAGCTACGGCAAGTTATCAAGTCGACGTCAGCTCTCTTTGACCGCCGAAGTCTCGGGAAGAATTATCGACACAGAGCCCGCGTATAAGGTTGGCAATACTGTGGCGGCAAACCAAGCCCTACTAAGCATTGATGATACCGAGAGTAAAGCCGAATCTGCCCGTGCCGAGGCGCGTTTGGCCGACGCTGAGGAACAATTGGCCAGCGAGCGTGGCCGTGTACGCCAGGCCAAGCGCGAGTGGCGGGAATTGGGGTCCAAAGAGGCCAATGCGCTATTTTTGCGAAAACCACAGCTGCGTCGGGCCGAAGCAACCGTAGACGCGGCACAAGCGGAACTCAAGCTCGCCAAACACCGGCTCAAACTCACTAAAATTAGCGCACCCTTTGCTGCCATTATCGAAAGTACAAGCGCTGACTTAGGCCATTACCTAAACAAAGGCAGTGCCGTCGCCACTCTGCTCGACTTGAGCACACTTGAAGTTATCCTGCCTGTTAGCCCTAGCCAATATCGTCAGCTAAATTTTACTGCCAAGGCATTAAACAAGGGTATTGAAATCACTTTGCACAGCCACAAGCTTACAATCCCCGCCACCATACGTCGGACAGGCGCAACCGTAGACGCCGATAGCCGCCTGTACAATTTAATCGCGGAAATAGACCCTAAGCAATTTGACATCAATCAATCCCAGCTGCGCATTGGTGAGTTTTTACAGGCAGACATCCCCAGCGCTGAGACCTCTCGGGTTTTAGCTGTGCCACCAACTGCACTCTTTGAGCAACGTTATTTGCGCACCATTGATGCTGACAACAAACTGCGAATTATCCGCGCCGATATCGCCTTTTCTGATGAAGACCATGTGTATGTACTCGCGCCAAGCGCGGCCGTCCAGCGGGTCATTATCTCGGGGCTCGCCACTAATATCCCTGGCACTCCTCTGCGCCCAGTGGCTGACAGTAATGCTGCATTAACATCGGTACTGGCTAAAAGTATTGACGGTGAAGCCGCAGTCGAGACCAAGCCATTGCCCCATGAGAAATCGCCAGAGCGCACTGATAGCGACATGGTGCAGGGCATATGAATAATGTGATCCATTGGTTTATCCGCAACCCCATTGCCGCCAATCTGCTAATGGCATTGATTTTTATTGGCGGTGTGTCCACCTTCGGCAAAGTTGATAAGCGATTTTTTCCTGAGCGTGTACTCAATCAAATTCAAATCGACGTCGTCTACCCCGGCGCCTCGCCTCGAGAGTCGGAAGAGCAAATACTTAATCGCATTGAAGAGGCCATTCGCGACATCGATGGCATCGACGATATCGCGTCGTTGGCACTTGAAAACGGCGTCACAATCACCGTCAACGCACTGGCCGACTACGATACTCAGCGCCTGCTAAATGACATCAAATCTAAGGTCGACGCCCTGCCCGGTTTACCGCTGGATGCCGAACGCCCACAAATTTACGAGCAACAATTTCGCAGCAAGGTCATCAGTATGGCCCTGGCTGGCGATATTACAGAAGCCGAGTTAAAAGAGTTGGGACTGCGTCTTCAGCAACAATTGGCTGAAAAATCCTGGGTACCCATTGTCGAATTGCGCGAGCCACGCGACTACGAACTGAGTATTGAAATTTCTGCACGGACCCTCGACGAGTATGAACTCAGCTTTGACGATGTTGCACGGGTCTTGCGGCAATCCTCACTAAATTTGACCGCAGGTGAAATGCGCAGTCTCAGCGGTGACATCCAGATTCAGGCACGAATGCAATCCTATAGCGGTGAAGACTTCGCGCGCATTGCCGTCATTAATGACATCTCCGGTGGCCAAGTCTTGCTCGGCGATATCGCCAAAATTACCGATGGTTTTGTTGAAGACGAACTCATCAGCCGCTTTGATGGCAAGCCATCGCTGTCGCTGGACATCTATGTGGCCGAGCATGCCGACATACTAAAAACCAGCGCTGACGCCCACGATTTCATCGATGAAATTCAAAGCCAACTGCCAGAGGGGGTGACCCTGAGCCTGTGGCGCGATCAATCCCGAGAATTTCGCGGCCGCTTAAACACCCTACTGAATAATGGCTTTGGTGGCTTGGTGTTGATTTTCATTATTTTATTGCTGTTTTTACGGCCACTATTGGCTTTTTGGGTATGCTCCGGCATCGCCATTTCACTACTAGGTGCAATCTGGTTATTACCCGTCGTCGGCATCAGTTTGAACATGGTGTCCTTGTTCGCGTTTATTATGATCCTTGGCATTATCGTCGACGATGCCATTATCGTCGGTGAGTCAGTTTATAGTCGCCAAGGCAAAGACGGTTCTGGCCAGCTCGCCGCCTACCGAGGCACCGCAGTCGTCAGTAAGCCCGTGGTCTTTGCGGTACTGACCACCATGATATTTTTTCTGCCTTTTTTAAACCTACCCCCCGATATGGCCGAACCCTATAACTTGGGCATGGTGGTATTGGTGGCACTGAGCTTCTCCCTCGTTGACTCGCTGTTCATATTGCCCGTGCACTTGGCTAGAATGAAACCCGAGCAACCGGGAAGATATCCTGCCCTCAAAGGTTTGGAGATCGTCCGCGCCAAGGTAGCGAGAGGCTTATATTATTTGACCAACACCCTCTACCGGCCTCTACTTGAACGCTGTTTGGCCTCTCGCGGCATAACGATTGCGTCCTTTCTCGCCATTTTATTTATCATCAGCTCCCTGTTATTTGGTGGCTGGCTAAAAAGTAGCTTTTTCCCCATCGTTCCTCTCGATCTTATCGAGGCCCGCTTCACCCTCAAAAATGGCACGCCCTTTAGGGAGGCCAATGAGTTTGGCGAGCGCGCTGAACACGCCGCTCTAGACCTGAAAGACCAACTTAACAGTGAATACGAGTTGCCCTTTATTGGCCATTTAGAAACCGCTATTTACGGTGAAACAGTCACCGTAGCCATGGAGTTGATCAATGTTGAGCAGCGGCCTTTTGAGATTAATGAACTCAAAAAGCAATGGCTGGATAAAATCGGCTCAATGGCCATCGTTCGCGACTACCTGATCAAATCCACGCTATCACCCGAGGCCAAGGCCATAGAACTGCAAATCAGCGCCGTCAATACCGAGCAGCTACGTCATATTTCAGCTGACATACAGCAACGCTTAACACAATTTCCTGGCATTTATGATGTTCGCGACATGCTCAATGAGGCACTGCCAGAGTTACGCGTTCATCTCAAACCCGGCGTCGAAACCCTAGGTATTTCTGCGCAAGATGTGGTCGCGCAGTTGCGTCAGGGTTATTACGGTGAAGAGGTACAGCGCATCCCCCGTGCACAGGAAGACGTCAAAGTAATGCTGCGCTACCCGCGATCAGAGCGTCAGCAAATCGATCAGCTCCACCAACACAAAATTCGCAGTGCCAATGGCATCGAGCTGCCCTTAGACACCGTCGCCGAACTGGAGTTTGTCCGCGCCCTAAAGGAAATTCGCCACATCGATGGACTGATCGCAACCACGATTACCACCGAGATTAAAGACGGCTTTAGCGCCTCACACGTGATCAATACTATCCTCAAAAACGATGCCCCCGAATTAGAGAAAAAATATCCCGGCAGCAAAATTCGTCGCGAAGGAGCTCAGGAACAACAGCAAACTTTTGTGGCCGACCTCGCCCAGATGAGCGTGCTCGCTCTAGTATTGATTTACGGTTTGTTTGCAGTGGTGTTTCGATCTTACTGGCAACCCATATTAGTATTATCTGCCATTCCCTTCGGCTTAATGGGTGCAATTCTTGGTCACATATTTTTTGGTCGCGAAGTGAGTATGTTTTCCATACTCGGCATCGTTGCGGTAGCTGGGGTTGTGGTCAATGACAACCTAGTAATGGTTGACCGAATTAACACACTGTTGAAAAAAGGCCTAGCAATTCAAGATGCCATTATTCAAGGTGCGACTGACCGCTTCCGGCCCATATTGCTAACCTCACTCACCACCTTTACTGGCATGATGCCAATAATGTTAGAAGACAGTATTCAGGCCCGCTTCCTGACACCCATGGTGCTATCACTGGCCTTTGGAGTCTTGTTTGCCACTACCGTCACGCTGCTATTTGTACCAGCACTGACGTCAATCTTATTTCAGCTGTTAGGGGGCGTCAGCAAGCAAGAGCCTAAAGAGATTCCGAAGGAAATCGACGCAGATATGGAGCTGGAAAGCTAAGGACAAAAAAAGCCCAAGCAACTGAATATCACCTGGGCTAATGATGCATCGCAAAACTCTACTGACTAGGCTGCGGCCAAGTCGGCGTCCAGGTTTTACTAAACGCTGGGCTAGCCCAGCCAGCAGGGAAG
>JBLHPB010000070.1:0-14988 GCA_047624025.1 Zhongshania sp. | reverse complement strand
TACACAGCAACCCCGCCGCATTGCTCTTGGAGCAAGCCCCACCAGTGACTAGTGCCGAGCTTGACGGCTATGTCTTTTTCAATGACAGCGACAGACTGCTCGATAGCCTAAGAAAAGCCCATGAAGACGGTCTTATCCTGCAGGGTAGCTCCAGAGGAGTCCTTATTGTTCCCGGCGACGAGGCCGCGCTCGCTGAACAACTGTCGAGTATGGACAATGAGGTCACCAGTTTTTACGCTGGCGGCCACACCGTATTTTCCACCTCATCGCCAGCCTGGCAGGTATTAGGCGGCTCTGAATTTCGCGGCACCGGCCGGTTCGACTACGACGAGCAAGACGCCAACCGACTGCGCTTTGCCTCTCTGCTCAGCCAATTCAGTTTTGGCGAACTGCAATCGGCAATGCAGGTGGCGGCCATCTGGCATAATTACCTTGGTTTAAACTATCGATTTAAGCTCGATGCCTGGGATAACACTCAGTTTGCTATTACCGGCAAATTGCAAAACACCAGTTTGATTGAGCGAAGTATCAAAATATCTGAATACGAAGAGAGTCAATTGTTTGATCAGAGCCGTGATGTTAATCACCACCTGCAGGCCAACATTGACCTCGGTGTCAGCCATCAAGTAAGCAACTGGACTTTTGGTCTGCGCCTGCGCGACTTATATCAGCAAGCCATGCGCAGTAATGATGGCAGCCGCTATCAGCAGCGCAGCCACATCAGCAGTCAAATCGACTATCGCGACAGCTGGGGCTCAGTGCAGCTCAGTATCGATTTAAGCCCACAGGTGGGCTTTGCTGAGGTCCAGAAACGCAAACGCTATGCCCTTGCTACCGAATTACCAGTGAGCGAAAAATTCAGCATCAGCGCCAACTATCAGTGGCTGGACACCGCCCATGATAAAGACATCCCCAGTCTCGGCCTCAACTACCAACTGGGTCAGCTGCTGCGCATTGAATCCCAGTTTAGTTACGCCGGCGACCGCGAATTGGGCGGTGCCATCAGCCTGCAACTACCTCTTTAGAGCTAGCTGATTCATCAGGCTATTTAGCGGGGATAAAGCTCATGGCGTGTTCCGTGAGGGCAGTGATGGTCAGCGAAGGATTCACGCCAAGATTAGACGATAGCATCGAGCCATCGCAGATCAGCATATGTTGATAACCAAACACCCGGTTGCGCGCATCAATGACCCCTTCAGAAGTATCCGCGCCCATCCCCGCGCCGCCCATACAGTGGGCCGTGGCGGGGATATTAAACAGCACTTCGGTAATTAAACTACCCGCCATGCCACCTAAGCGCCGTGCCGCGCGCAAAGCAAACTCGCTCGCCTCGGGAATATGCGCGGGTATAGGATCGCCGTGACTGACCATGCGCTTGCTCCACGGCCAGTACCAGCGACGTTGGTAGCGCATATCAATATGACCATCTATCGTCTGCATACAAAGCAATATCACTGTCTGCCTAGCCAAACCAAAGGGAATCAGTGCCCCAATAGCCTGGCGGGGATTTTTAAACAATAATTTAAGCATGGTGTAGAGCCAGTTAAATATCCGGCGCCAATCCGTCCTACCGCGAATCATGGCCGTCACCAGTAGACCCATGGCATCAGAACCACGCGGGTAACGGGTGGCCTCAATATGGGTTTTGGCGTCCAGATAAACCCCCGAACCAATGGCAATACCTTGGTCCATATTGTCAGCATCAGGCATTCGCACGCCTATCAGCGACTCTGCATTGGTTCGCACTCGGCGCCCCAATTGATTAGAAATATTGGGCAGTGAGCCCTTATCTTTGAGCTTGAACAGTAAATCTTGGGTGCCTAGTGATGATGCTGAAAATACCAATGACTTGGTCCGCCAAACCCGCTTACGACGACGCAGTAGCGATGTGCTGGATACCGTTGTCACCTCGTAGCCGTCTTCACCATCAAGTTTGCCGTTCAGGGGCTTAACATCCACCACTTTAGTTTCGGCAAAAACCTTAGCGCCCTGCTTTTCGGCAAAAAATAGATAGTTTTTATCCAGACTGTTTTTGGCGTTATAGCGACAGCCCACCATACAGCCGCCACAGGCGATACAGCTGTTACGCTCTGGACCTTCACCATCAAAATACGGATCAGCATAGGCCTTGCCGGGTGCGGCTCCGTCATCACCAAAAAACACACCCACTTGGGTTTTGTAAAAGCTGTCGCCGCAACCCCAGTCTTCTGCGGCCTCACGCAACAATTCATCGGCGGGACCAAGAATTCGGTTTTCGGTCACTCCCAACATCTTTTGGGCGGTCGCATAGTGAGCGGGCATGTTAGCCTGCCAATCATTTAAACCAGCCCAACTGCCCTGCTGCCAAATTTTGGCATTGGGCACCAGTAAGGTATTGGCATAGGTGATGGAACCGCCGCCCACAGCATTGCCGTGTAAGACCAGGACATGCTTAAACCAGCGCAGATTAAAAAACCCTTTTAAACCCAGCATTGGCCGCCACAACCAGCGGTGGAAATGCCAGTTGGAACTGGGATAGGTTTCCGAACTCCAGCGCTTGCCCATCTCCATCATGCCGACACTATAGCCCTTTTGAGTCAGGCGATGAGCCGCTGTAGAGCCGCCAAATCCGGAGCCTATAATGAGGTAATCAAAATCGTAATCCACGCGAGCACACACCTTTAATTTTTGACACGAGCAGCGCTATAAGGCGCAAGCACATAATTTGACATGGAAGCATGTCACTTTACATCTGACATTAGCTCATGTCAAAATAAACCCATGACAAAAAAAAACTCCATCCCACGCCTATATCGCGGCGCCAGCAGCGATGAACGTCGCGCCGAACGTCAGCAACAGTTGCTGGACGCCGGCCTGAAACTGATTGGCGAGCTTGGCTATCAAGCTGCCAGCGTACGGAGTATCTGCGCCGAAGCGGGTCTCACAGAGCGTTATTTTTATGAATCCTTTGTCAATCGAGAAGCCCTTCTCGGTGGGGTTTACGCCGCACAAACCGAATATTTAAAACTGGTTATCAGCTCGGCCTTAGAAAATTCAGAACGAAATGCCGAAGCCTTTGCCCGAGCTGGTTTACACGCTTTCTTCACAACCCTGCACCAGCAGCCCAACACAGCTCGACTGCTACTCTTTGAAATTTTGGGGGTCAGCGACACCATGGATCAGCACTACTACCAGGCCATGGAAGATTTTGCAGTATTGATTCGTACCATGACCACCTCATTAGGGGTAATCGATATCAGTAAAATGCCCGACCAAGGCATGATCTACGCGGGATTGGTGGGCGCCGTTATTCAGATAGCCCGGCGCTGGGCCTTAACGGAGTATCAAGATCCGGTGGACGTGGTAATTGAAAGCAGTTTATTTTTGTTTGTCGCCGCCACCAATTACAGTAAATAGCCAAAGTTCAACAGCTTAGCTGCGAACAATTGCCGTGCCGCAAGCCTCTAGCTCGACTTTACGCTCTCGCCAATCAGGCATGGCGGCGTCCATGAGGGCGTAAAAACGTGGGCTGTGATTAAACTCCTGTAAGTGGCAAAGCTCGTGAACTATCACATAGTCTATACAGCGCAGGCTGGCCTTGATGAGATGGGTATTCAGACATAGTCGACCGCTGGCAGAACAACTCCCCCAGCGTGAACGCATGCGGCGCAAGCGCAGTTCCGGCGTGTTTACCAGCCATGGTAAAGCTTCACAAAAAATCGCCAAACGCTCTGCCATAATTTGCTTGGCTTGATGTTCATACCATTTTTGCAGTCGTTTTTCGGCGTTGGCCATTCCGCCGTATAAGCACAATTGTCGGTCACGTTTTTCGATTTTTGGGCGGCCAGCGGTGGCAACAAAGAGCAGTGGATATTCAACACCAAGATAGCGGTGCATCTCGCCCTCAATATATTGCAAAGGTGGATTGCGGTACTGTTCGCTGACAATTTCCTGTCGCCTCCGCTGAAGCCAAGAAACATTTGCCAGTAATATATTATTAATTTCTGCCAAGCCGGCGGCAAAGGGCGCGCGCACCACAACGCCACTGTCCAGACTCACTTGCAGAGTCAGTTTGCGACGTCGGCGCCGACTGCGAATTATGGTGACCGAAAGTTGCTCACCCGCGATCTCAAATTGCCGCTCGCTGCGATGCTCAGCTGGGCTGGGTGTGCGTAAAAAAGATCGAATGCTAGACATCATTATCGGTTCGCCCCGCTCTTAATGCGCGGGAAATTCACAGTGGAAAATAGCGCCACCCTTGGTGTTATGTTGGTGACGAATATCGCCACCGTGGGACTGCATAATAGATTGACACACCGACAGACCAATCCCCATTCCACCTTCCTTCGAAGTAACGAATGGACTAAATAACTGAGCCTCTATTTCTGGCAACAAGCCACCACCGCAATCGCTGACGCTGAAACATACCATCGCATTTTGCATATAGGTGCGAACTTCAACCGCGTCTTTATTCTCGGCATTCGCGGTCGCCTCAATAGCATTTCGAATCAGGTTTAGGGCCACCTGTTGAAACTGCACTTCATCGGCAAAGATATTGGCTAAACCGTCGGCGACAATAAGGTTCACTTCAATTCCATTCACCCGTGAATCGACCTCGGCCAAGGCAATTACATCCTTAAGTACATTGTTTAAGTCCAATTCCTCCCGGACACCAGAAGGCTTTTTCACATAGCTGCGCATGCGCTGGATAACCGCCGCCGCTCGCTCTGCCTGAACGGCAATTTTGGACAGCACATCGTCCATTTTCTCACGTCGGTCTTCTGGTAGATCGCTTAATAAACGCTGTGCCACCCGCGCGTAATTAGTCACCGCGGTTAGTGGCTGGTTCACCTCATGAGCAATGCCGGCCGCCATTTCACCGCCGGTGCTCAAGCGTTCAATATGGGCCAGATGCTGGCGCTGGCTATCTAACTCTTCGCGCGCCTGCCCAAGGGCCACCTGACTCTGCAACCATTCGCTGATATCCCGTAACACCAACACCGCACCGCCATCTTTACGCGGCGTTCCACTCAGTGCAATTTTGGCCACCATGCCATTGTGCATGATGAGATCGGTGCTTTCTTTGCGCAGACTGACACCGCCTTGGCACAGCAGGATAAGTGCTTGATTGAGAGTCTCTTCGGGAAATAATTTTAACAGCGAAAATTTTTCGCCAATGGCGTCTGCCGCCGGCCAACCCGTTAGCGCCGACGCTTGGGCATTCATGGAGCTTATTCGTCCTTCGACATCAAGACCAAATATACCCTCTTCCACCGCGTTTAATATCCGTTGATTTTCATCTTCCAGCTCTGAATTTCGCCGCGCTAAAGCGCGTTCCAAACGCTGAATTTTAACGTGGGTTCGCACCCGTGCCAGCACTTCATCGGACTGAAAGGGTTTGGCAATATAGTCGACCCCGCCAATGGCTAGGCCGTGAACCTTAGACTGGCTATCGGTCAGTGCCGACAAAAAGATCACAGCTATATCAGCGGTCTCAGGATCAGCCTTGAGCCGTTCACAAACCTCAAAACCGTCCATGCCAGGCATCATTACATCTAGCAAGATTAACGCAGGATGAGCACGCTTGGCCGTATACAAGGCGGCCTCGCCATCGCGGGCGGCAAGCAAACGATAGCCGCTGCCTTCCAGGGTTTTAAAAAGGACTTGTAAATTGGTCGGGTTATCATCAACCAATAAAATCTGTTCAATTCCGAGATCACGCGCCATGGCTGTGAGCCTCATTGAGCGCGTTTCGGAAGAAACTGGCTAAATTATTAAAATCAAACTCGATTAAAAATTCATCCGCCTCGACCACAAAACCGGCGCATTCAGGTTGCAGTCGACGTATTCGACCTAGTAATTCACGCAAACCGGTCACGTCACCTAGATCCACCGCCATCAACAACTCCTGCAAGTCTGCCACCGAGGGAAATACCACGTCGACTGCTACCGGCTTTACCACGACCTCAACGGCACTGAGCCTAGACGCGCTTCTCCCTGATTCATCGCCGTAGGTTTGTGCAACCACTTTTAGCAAATCTTCATACCCTATAGGTTTTGGTAAAAACCCGTCACAACCCACTCGTAATGCCTCTGCTATCATATCTTCATCCGTGGTGGCCGAAGCCATGATAATGGCAACATCGTTCATTTTCAGTTCTTGCTTGATTATCCGAGTGGCCTCCATGCCATCCATAATCGGCATCCGCAAATCCATCAATACCAGCTGAGCTGGACGCTCTTTGAGCAGATCTATCACCTCCTGACCATTGACCGCTTCGCGTATATCATTACTGACATCCTCTAGCATACCCAGTAATACTTGGCGGTTAACCGCAACGTCATCGGCAATAATAATAACGGGGTTTCTCCCCCGTCCGGTTATCAAACTGACTTGCTGAATGACCGATTCTGCCGTGACATTTTCTTCAATAAATTCAGCGGACACTGCCAATAAAGGAGTATCAAAATAGAAACAAGTGCCTTTGCCAAACTCGCTGCGAACATTAAGACGGCCACCCATTGCCTCTACCAAACGGCGACAAATCGACAGCCCCAAACCCGTGCCTTTACCATCTTGGGGATTGACCTGCCGGAAGGGTTCAAACACATCACGTAATTTCGCGTCGGGTATGCCAATGCCGCTATCGTTTACCGCAAAGAGTAATTGCTGCTTATCTGGACTCAAGCCAACTTTTAATTCTATTTTACCCAGGTTGGTAAACTTCACTGCATTGTCGAGTAAATTAACTAACACTTGGCGTATTTTCACTTCATCGACCTGTACCTGACGAGGTACATTGGCCGCCAACTCAACGATAAAATCTAGACCTTTTGCCTCAGTGCGATGACCAACAATATCGCTAACACTGTCAATAATCTCTTCCAGACTATTAGGTCGGTAAACAATATCGATATTGCCACTTTCAATTTTTGCCAGATCCAATACATCATTAATCAAGGTCAACAAGTGCTTGCCACAACTTTCAATACCGCGCAGATATTCCTGACTGCCGCTAGACAAGCTTTTTTCACGCTGCAGCAATTGCGCGTAGCCAAGCACCCCATTCAACGGGGTTCGCAATTCGTGACTTACGCTGGATAAAAACTGGCTTTTGGCATGCAGGGCATCTTCCGCCGCTATTCGCGCATTAACCAAGTCCTGTTCAGTGCGTTTACGCTCGGTGACATCAGTCATAATCCCCATGGCGCGAATAGGTTGATCATTTTGATCGTTTTCAACCACATCGCCACGACTGAATATCCAGCGGTAATTGCCAAATTTATCCTTAACCCGAAACTCCAAGCTATTACCACTCGCCAAGCCCATCCAACTGTCTACTGCCGAGGCGATAATCTGCATGTCATCGGCATAGGCTAGATACTTAAAGGCACCAACTGGATAGGGTTTTGATGGTGAATCGTAGCCCAGCATACGAAAAAAACCATCATCGACGGTGACATAACCGGTGACTAAATCTAGGTCCCACAAATGGTTTTGCGCGGCGTCAAGGGCGAGCTGAAAACGCCGCTCACTGAGCTTCAACGCACGCTCAGTCTGAGTGCGTTTCTCCACCATAAAGTTGGCGTATTCCGCCAATTGCTGAAACTCGGCAAAAGGTAGACGATCGACATCTATCACCGTAGAGCGCTTACTGGCATCGGCAAAAAACTGTTGGAAAATAGCGAAGCCCCCAGCACTTCGCTTAGCCAACCAGCGCGCAGAAATCATCGAAAACACCATCAACGCAATGGCGATCAACACAATAAAGCGAATATGCTCTTCTATCCGCAACTGCAGGGCTTTACGCTCATCGACCAACTTGGCGTTAAACTCGTCCAAAAACACCCCAGAACCCAGTACCCAGCCCCAGGGTTCGAAACGGCGAATATAGGAAATAACTGGTTTGCCCTTACCGTCACGGTCCGCCCAATTCAGCTCGGTATACAAACTATTGTCTATACCGCCAACATTGTTACTGGCGGCCATAACGTAGGGCATGGTATTACCGACACTATCAGGCGTGTAAGTATTGACAAGTTGTTTACCGTTTGTATCGACAACAAACACCATGACGTTATTGGCTTCGGCCGGTAGCGTGCCAATGCGCTCTAGCACTTCTTGTTGGAGACGCGCCACTTCGTCGCGCAAATAGACACTGGCACCCAAATACACATCAAGCGGCCGGTAATAATAAACCGAACTGACATTGCGCTCAGTCAAGGCTGGATTGTCAGGGTCGCTAAAGCGGTATTCGACAAACTCGTCACTTTTGCCGTTAACACTGCTCCGAATTTGCTGCGCAAAGGCAGCTAAATCAGCACGTGCAATCATCCTTTTATCAATCTTGGCTTGCATGGGCGCCAGCAGAGGCCGCCCCCTGCCGTCAAACAAAAAGAAAAAACCCTTATTATTCAGAAAACTTAGTGAGCCCATGGTGGCCCGCAACCGATCCAATTGCTGAGCTTTGGTTTCGCCGGTAAATTCTTTTCGGGTAGATTCCATCAAGGCAATGCCAACATCTATTTGCTGACGTAAATCATTATAGAGTTGACGATTTAACTGGCTGCGCTTAAATTCAAGGTACTCCGTGGACTTGTCAACTTCACGGCGCAGCAGCTCTCGCCGCGATTCGATATAGTTGTCTCGCCAGGCTTCACTCTGCAGACTGAAACGATCGTATTCCTTGGCAATCCAGATGTAGCCTAATACAGCAAGCGGAATCGCTGATAATGCGATTAGGCTAAGTAGATATATCTGTACTAAACTGCGCTTAGTGCGCATGCGCAACCCTTTTTATTGTTTTGCAAGAGCGATTTGACCTTGCGAATAGGAGGCGAGAGCTTATCCAGTCTTGGCGCTGTTCGCCAGTATCAATCGCTCAAAAGCGCAATAAAAGGCAGCAATAACGTAAGTTTTCATGGTAGCCTAATCACTATAACAAACGGTGACCGCAAGGACCTTATAATGACCATAGACGCCATGGTATACCTCGTTGAAGATGATGACGCGGTAAGAGATTCACTGCAGATGGTACTCGAGTCCGTCGGCCACAAAGCTGTCGGTTACTCTCGTGCCGATGCCTTTCTTGAAGACTACAGTAATGACATGGCCGGCTGCCTGGTGCTCGACATCCGCATGCCGGGCATGAACGGCATGGAGTTGCAGCGTCAACTTAATGCGCTCAACTCAATTCTGCCCATTATCTTCGTTACTGGTCACGGTGATGTACCCTTGGCCGTGGATGCAATGCAGCGCGGCGCTGTGGATTTTGTCCAAAAACCCTACCGCGAAGAAGAGTTGCTTGGCAAAATTCAGCAGGCCATTGCCTCTGATGCGGAAAACCGCGCCGACTTGGAAGAAAAGCACAAAATTCGCGCTAAGCTCAGCGATCTCACCCCCCGCGAAAGCCAAGTAATGGTGTTGATGATCGAAGGCAAGGCTAACAAAGTTATAGCCTATGATCTCGACATCAGCCAACGTACCGTGGAAATTCATCGCGCTCGTGTGATGGAGAAGATGGGGGTGCGCTCCCTCGCCCATCTAGTTCGCATGGTTATGGCTGCCGAAGAAACGGGCAGCTAAAGCTAGCTAGGAATTTTGCCGCTCAGCAGCGCGTCCATTCGCTGCAGGGCAGCCAGTAAACCCTTCACCGCCAGCCTCTGGCCACGAAAATACTCCTCAGCCATCGGGGCAATACCGCAAGCTCCCGGTAATTCTTGCTGCTGTTCAATTAAAAACTGCATTTTCGGAATGAAAATAAACTGCAGCCACTGCATTAAATTCAGTGTATCAACCGCAAAGGGCTGTTCGCTGCGCAAAGCCTGTAGCGGTGGCGGCACACTGTCCCAGCAGGGCAGATTGCGCATCTCTGCCTCAACATCGATCAGACCCGCCAAAACATCGTGCTCTAGACTCATCATCACTACTCAATAATCTGGGTATAGGGCGGCATCGATGCCAGCATTTTACGGCCGTAGTGGCGGGTGACAATGCGCCGATCCAAAATAGTTATGCGACCCGTATCCGCTTCATTTCGCAACAGCCGGCCACTGGCCTGAATTAATCTCACCGCTGCGTCAGGCACAGTAATGTCCATAAAGGGATTGCCGTTATTACGGCTGATCCACTCTGCCAGAGCTTCTTCTACAGGGTCTTCTGGCACCGCAAAGGGAATTTTGGCGATAACCACATGCGAGCAGTATTTACCCGGCAAATCAACGCCCTCGGCGAAGCTCGCCAAACCGAAAATCACACTGCCCTTGCTGTCATCCAGACACTGGCGATGTCGAGTGAGAATCTCGTGCTTGGGCAAGTCATCCTGGGCCAGTATTCGCGCCTGCCAATCGGGTGCCAAGCCTTCTCGCACAGCGCGCAATTGCTTGCGTGAAGAAAACAACACCAAACTGCCGGCATCGGGATCGAGTAGATCTGGCAGCATCTCGATCAAGGCCGCGGTATGAGCCTCGGCATTGCCAGCATCACATGCCATCGCCGGAATATAAAGTTCACCTGCCGTGGCGTGATGGAAGGGACTGGGCACCACCTCAAAATTGGCATCACTATCCAAGCCCGCACGCATACTAAAGCGATCGAAGCTCCCCAAGGCTGTCAGTGTCGCCGAGGTCAACACTGCGCCATAGCATCGCGACCACAGCGCATTTTTAAGGGCATTGGCAGCCAAAATCGGGCTGGCGTTCAGCTCGATATCAAACATGCCCTGCCCAGCTTCCACTAACGCCATCCAGCGCGCATTAGGCGGTTTCTCCTGACTGGCATCGGCACTATATGACCGCCACAGCGCCGCTGCAGATTCAGCCCTGAAGCGCGCCATGGCGACAGTCGACAACCACTGCTCAATCGCCTCGCGACTGCCGCTCAATTCATTATTGTCCATGGCGGTTTGCAAGGTTTCGATAATTTGCTCAGCCTGACGAATCACTCCGCTAAAGCCGCTATATAAGCTTTTGGCGTGATCGGCCAAGGATTCTGGCACTTCGCCATTGGTAAAACGCCTGCTTTTTATGCCCTGACGCTCTTCCGCGCCCTCGAGGAGCTCTTCCAGTAACGGCCGCAAGGGGATCAAGCCCCGACGCACCGCAATCAACAAGCTCAACAAACTTTCCAATTGCCCGCGCACGGCCTTGTCCATGGCAGGCAGCGCGATCATAGCGCCGAGCGCGCGTTCGACCTGCTCCATCCAGCGCTCAGTGCCGGCGAGGCGAAAACTGGCACTAAAGTGATTAATCACCTTGTCTGGCAGATGGTGGGCTTCATCAAATATATAAATACATTCCTCTGGCGGCGGCAAAATAGCGCCACCGCCCAGGGCCAAATCGGCTAGTACCAGATCGTGATTGGCTACAATCACATCGGCTTGAGTGAGCGACTCCCTAGCCTTAAAAAAACTGCACTGCTTAACATGGCTACAGCGCCGCCCAGTGCACTGGGCATGGTCGGTGGTCACCCGGGACCATTTGTCGTCGGCAATCACAGTTTTCCAGTCATCGCGATCGCCGGCCCACTGACCCGTGGCCATTTTTTGCGCAAAATCTGTGTACAGCGCCAGACTATCGGCATCTGGTGCGACCATGTGCTCATCGATATAAAGCGGCAGCACCTTGGCATCGGCACCCGACAATAATTGATCGAGCTTTGACAGGCAGATATAGCGCCGTCGCCCCTTAGACAAACTAACCGTAAAATGCAGCCCGCTGTTGGTGAGAATATCGGGGATATCCCGGTAAATAATCTGCTCTTGCAAAGCCACCGTCGCGGTGGCGATCACCACGGTTTTATCGCACTGTTTAGCGACTGGGATCGCGGCCAATATATAGGCGAGGGTTTTACCGGTACCAGTGCCGGCTTCCACCACACAGAGGTGATCGCCACCACTACGCTGTTGCTCTTGATTGCGCTTGATGCCACCCAAGGTTCGAGCAATTTGCGCAATCATCAGCCGCTGGCCGTAGCGCGCGCGCAGAGATTTCACATCCAAAAATTGGCGATAGGCTTGCTGAATGGTTTTTTTAAGCTCAGCGCTGAGCACCTAAACGACCTGCACTTGTGTTGCCGAGTCCAGATAGCGCAATTGATTACGAACCGGATTGGCGTAGATTTCCATCGCCTTCTGTCGGTGCTCCGGCGCTATTTTTGCAAAATGCTGTTTAAACTGCTGCCGATGGGCGGCGGTTATTTCCACTGCCGCCAGCTGCTGCCAACGCTCGTCCCGGTATATTTCCTGGTAGGCCAGAATATTACTGGCATGAAGGTGGTACTGAGTAATGATCGCCTTGTCTAAATTCGCGGCAACGGCGGCAGCATCCTTGAAGTCACCGTTAATGGGTGAACCAAAGCTGACATGAACCTTACCCTTATTACCAATCACTCCAGCGGCAATACTTTTTAAATCTTCGTGTTCTTCCTTCAGATAAGCACCATCGCGCTCGATCTGTACCAGCTCTTTAGCTTTAGCCCCGTCCAGCGGATCCCACTCATAGGAAATGGACACCGGCACAATATTCAGCTTAGCGACGTATTCTGAAATACTTTCTTCGGCCTTGTTTTGGGCCATACAGATCATCTTGATGACCGCCGCCTCGGTGGCGTCATTGCCATCTTTAGCACGCCCCTCGCGCTGAGCAATCCAGATAGCGCTTTTTTCATCCAGCAAGGAAAAACGGATATAGGCAGCCAACTGCCGGAATGCCGCCAACATCTGCCGTGGCCCGCGCGCTGATCGGCGCACAATGAAGCTCTTGTTTAAACGCATTAAATCAGCGGCAAAGGGCTTGGATAATAGGTTGTCGCCAATGGCAATACGCACAGTATCGCGCTCGTGATGGTAAAGAGCGTAATTAACAAAAGCCGGATCCAGGGCAATATCACGGTGATTGCTGATAAATAGGTAGGCTTGCTTGGGATTCAAATCTTCGAGGCCAGAAACCGTAAAGCGGCTAGTGCTGCCCTCAATCATGGTGTCCATATAGCCCTTTATGATCCACTGGAAATCAGCCACCGAGCCCACGTCTTTTAATTGCCGCCCCAAATACCAGCTCACCAAGGGCCGCAGCAACCACGGCAGGGCCTTGTTAAGCTTGGGAAAACGCAGATTGGCAACAATATTCAGCAGTTCTGGATCATGCAGTAACTTGGCCAAAACGGATTCCACCTCATTATCGTGGTAGGGCCGTATCTCAGCAAAGTCATCCATCAGTTCGTGCTCGCAACAATATAAAGTGCCGTACAATAAAGGATTCAGCCGCTCTCGTCATCTTCTGGCAGTGGTAGGGACTTGCTGTTGCAGCAGAGAATAGCCCCAGCCATGCTTAGAAAATGGCCGGCGGAGGCATATTTTAACAAAGGGGGAACATACCTAGAAACGGTAAAGCAGTTGAGTAAAGCTGTAATAAAAATTTTAGTTTGCACAGCCACACAGCTTGACCGATGCCTTTATGACGCCAATATCCCCTACTTATTCTGATCGACGACCGCTTTGTAAATGCTCTGACGAGGCTCAGCCATCACAGCTCTCACTAGAGGCGCAAATAACGCTAGTTCAAGCTTGGGTTTCGATGCGTCAAATGCCGGATTATCGTATTTTGCGATAAAGCGCTCAGTGTGTTCGTAGTAGCCAGAATCTTTAAATTTGTCACGCATATTGCGATCCATACCGAGGTGATGGAAGAAATTGTAACCCTGGAAAATTCCATGGTGCTTGACCATCCAGTGGTTCGCTGCCGAGACAAATGGCTGCAAAATAGCGGCGCCAACATCAGCATGATTGTAACTTCCCAAGGTGTCACCAATATCATGAAGTAGCGCGCAAACGACATATTCATCGTCTTCGCCGGCCTCTGCCGCGAGTTCTGCGGATTGCAAGCAATGCTGCAAACGGTCAATCGGAAAACCACCATAGTCGCCGCTGAGAAGCTGCATGTGCTGAAGAATTCTATCTGGCAAGGCCACCATAAACTTCATGGTCTCCCCGGCGATCAGCTGCCAGTCTTCCTTAGTACTCTCGGTAAAAGAATTAAAATGCGTTTTCATAAGAACCTCCGGGCCGCCGGCCTATTATTATCTCTCTTCAAAAATGCCGGCGGTGTTTGGTATTAGTCAGGGCTTAATCTTTAAAGTTTGACCTGACCTCACTCATTAATGCCCCGTCAGCTTAAAATACAAATTTCAAATCCACACCGTAGGTCAATGGCGCAACGACGGCAACCCTGTCTTTAAGCCGCCAACGCCGGAGCTTTGCAAAGAGGCATAGTCGCTATACATACTGTGTAAATAGCAGCCATCTTGCTGAAGCCGGAAACCAGCTGAGCAAGTACCACTTAATTTCCAAGTCTCGGCCATGGCGACTAAGGGCAAACACAGCAAGGCCAATGTGAGCCACAACTCTCGCATGCTTAATCAGCCAAGGAGCGGATATAAACAATGACATCCTTGGCTACATCAGCATCGGGCAAGGTCTTGCCCATCATGTACATCTGGTAGCCGTAACGGTCACTTTCATCAGTCCCGCGAATCCCGTCTTTAAAGTGATTAAATTGATTGAGCAGATACCAATCATCAACGCCGGCCAGTGCAGGAGCCTGCAATATGTCATTGCCTTCTGCCGAACCACCGTGGCAGGCGCCACAAAGATTGGAGTAATAGTCAGCGCCACGCTTGGTATTGCCGGTCAAGGTCACGACTTGAACCCCGCAATGTGAGCAACAACGGCATCAACAGCGGCCTCGTCAGGCAGTGACTTGGCCAGCATTTGCATCTGCATCTGCATGCCATAGGCATCTTGGGGATGACTGCCACGCAAACCAGTGCGAAATGACATCAACTGACGGCGCAAATACCAGTCCTGTTGATTCACTAAGGAAGGCGCCGCCAGTGCTTTATTGCCCTCACCACTGGCTCCATGACACGCGGTGCAAGCCGCATACAATGCACTGCCATCAGCAGAAGATGATTGTTGTAGCGTCTCTTGAGCAGCCATCGCCGCCTGTTCA
>JBLHPB010000069.1:0-15023 GCA_047624025.1 Zhongshania sp. | reverse complement strand
GCAGCAACCACTGGCATGATGACATTGCTAAACACCTGCGCTATGGCGGCAAATTACTGGGCATTTGCGGCGGATTTCAAATGTTGGGTAAGTCTGTTCACGATCCCGATGGCATTGAGGGTGAAGCAGGCTCAGCGGCTGGCTTGGCATATCTAGAGATGGAAACCACCTTGGGGGAAAACAAAATCCTGTGTCAGGTGAGCGGCACGCTGATCGGCAGCGGAGCTGAAATCAGTGGTTATGAAATTCACGCGGGAATTAGTAACGGCTCCGCACTCGACACACCCTTCGCTGAGCTTGGCGGTCATCTTGATGGTAGCCGTTCCGCCGATGGCCAAATTATCGGCAGCTATGTGCACGGTCTATTCGATAACAGCGAAACTCGAGACGAGATATTACGCTGGGCTGGACTGAGTAATATCGAAGCCTTGGATTACGCCGACATTATAGAAAGTAATATCGAGCGCTTGGCCGATTGTCTAGAAGCGCACTTGAATATAGAAGCTTTGTTGAAGAGCCACGTCTGACGCTGCCCAAGCTGACGCTAAAAACTACCGCCCTTGCGACACGGGCATATCTGCTAGCAAGCGACTGCTACCCGCATTGACCGTCATGACTTTTATCGTTTCAGACTCGAGCCCCGATTGCTCGGCACTGTCGATGCCCTGAGCATAGCGATACTCAGCTTGGGTACGCTGATGGTTAACGTCCATCAGGATAAAGCCGTGAGTTTTCAGTTCGATATATTTCATATGTGGATTGGCCACAGGCAGCACCGCTGACAATAATTCAGCCGCACCATCGGGGAAACCAGGCGATGTAACACTGGGGGTGACAAATTCCACGCCCAGAGGCTCGTCCAACAAACCGCCAGTAACCACAGCACTGCTTTGATGCAGCTCATTCGCCCAGCTACTATGGATATCGCCCGTCAGTACCACTAGATTTTTAATGGCATTGTCTTCAACAAAATCCAAAATTTCTTCCCGCTCCGTGGGGTAACCATCCCACTGATCCATATTGATGGCGATCAGGGGGCTAAAATCCTCAGTCGGTACACCCGGCAGTAAACGCTGTAATTCCAGCACTTGTAATTGGGCAAACATCACCTGCTGACCGACAAATTTCCAAGTATTTTGCGCTGTGCCCAATTTATGTTTAAACCAATCTTTTTGTGTCTGGCCCAGTAAATCACGCTGCTCCGCTCTGGCGGGATCCGCAGGATTTGCCAATTGCTTGATGCGTCCTTCTAAGCGCGTATCAAGCATGATGAAGTCGGCCAAGTCACCATAACTAAACGCGCGGTAAATACTTTCCTCATCGATCGTTGGCGGGCGTATCGGCATCCATTCAAAATAGGCCTGTATCGCCTGCGCCTTGCGAGCCGACCATTCGCCCTCACCTTCATTATGATTATTAGCACCATCTTTATAGGAGTTATCAGTGGTCTCGTGATCGTCCCACACGGTGATGAACGGGTGTCGCTGATGTGCCGCTTGTAGATCTGAGTCTTGACGATACAAAGCGTAACGACGACGGTAATCGTCCAACACTACAATTTCGTGGCTTGGGTCGAGTAAGCGTCCGGCGTTATCGCCATACTCATCCTGACCATATTCATAAATGTAGTCGCCAAGATGTAAAACGAAATCCAGATCGCTGCGGTTTGCGATCATCCGGTAAACCGAAAAATAACCGTGGGGATAACTGCTGCAGGAACACACCGCATAACGCAGCCGTTCAGCATATTGACCGGGCATGGGCAACGTTAAAGCACGTCCCACAGGAGATACCTGCCCACCTACCGAAAATCGATACCAATAGCGTTGCTCTGACAATAATCCAGCGGCATCAAACTTGACGGTGTAGTCTCGCTCAGGCCCGGTCACAAGTGGTTCTGACAATACAATAATGTTAAATTCTGGATCTTTCGCGACCTCGCACAACACCGTGACTTTCTCTAAGCCAGCCTCATCTGGGCTAACACGAGTCCACAAGATCACCCTATCGTCGAGAGGGTCGCCACTGGCAACACCGTGTATGAAGGAAACTTTAGGAGACTTTAAGAGTGCTACTGCACCGCTAGGAGCAGCACTTGGATTGCTGTTACCACCACAGGCTGTCAGTATAGGCACCGCAATAGAAGCAGTAGTCATGGCGCGAAGGAAATGTCGTCTGTTCACAAAATACTCACTAGTATCATCTAAAAGTGATGAGATGATAACAAAGCCTTGTTACAGAAAAGTTGCAGCCAATGGACATATTACAGAATGAAAAAAGTATTATTATTGTGCACCACGCTTTTGTTACTAGCCTGTAGCAGCAAGCCTATTCCCTTTACCGATTATCTTGTTGAAAACCTGCTGAGGGGGAACCTCCTGGCGCTGTCCGAACCGCCGTTATTCAGCGTCACCAATATTTCGATTACCCAAACTCAAACCCAGGAAAGCAGCGGCAGCGCCCATGTTGATGTGCGGCTAAGCTTTCCCCAGAGTTTTGCCAGCGTGGTCGAGCAGCGTCAATTGACGCCAGAACGTATGGAGTACCAACAGTACCGCAATAGCTTTGGCGAGTTTGCCGCCGGCGAGGAACAAGTCCACCACGCCGAATATCAATTTCAGCGCCGCGACGGCAAGTGGTTTATTGTTGGTAGTCGCCCAGTCGCCGCACCCGATATTTTCAAAGCGGATGCAATGACCGAGCTATAGAGAGTTAGGTATTTTGATTAATGCAGCGAGCGAAGGTAGCTTGAGCGCTGTAGAAACAGAGGAAACGGAGTTTACACGAGAGTAAATGAGCATTCCGAGTACCGCCGACGTTCAAAATACCGAGCCCAGTAATTAATCTGCCTCCCTAGTAATGACGGGTTAATTGCACCCAAGGCGCTTTACCTTCCTGGCTATAGACTTTAAAACGACTGAGTCCGGCGTAAGGCACATTGATTCGTGTCATCGCTCCCATCGGCATCCCCAGCCAGTGACACATCATCACCCGAATCACCGCGCCATGAATGACCAATAGCACTGACTCGCCTTGATGACCCAGCGCAATATCATCAAGCTCAGTACAAATACGCTGACAAAAATCCGGCATGGCCTCGCCATTCGGCGGACTGGCCTCGGCGGGGGATTCCCAGAATTGTGCCCACTCATCCGGAAAACGTTTTCTGGCAACATCGTGAGGTAGCCCCTCCCAGTCGCCAAAATGCATTTCACGCAGATTTTCTCGTACCATCATCGGCACAGCCTGTTCACTAGACAGCTGTTCAGCAAAGCGCTGACAGCGTTGCAAAGGCGAGCTAACAATACGATCCCACTTTGAACTGCCAACACCGGCCACTTTGTCTGTCATTTGCTGCCAGCCCAATTCGCTGAGCGCAACATCGGTGCTACCACGAAAAATCTCTCCACCCTCGCAGGCACCGTGACGCAATAAATCAATGTGGGTCGCTATTACCTTGGCCATAGGCTTAATCATTACCTCGGCTAACACCAGCCTGCTCAAAACTGGCCATTTCAATTTGTAAGCGGCAAGCTGCCTGCATAATCGGCAAGGCCAGCGCGGCACCGGTGCCCTCACCCAAGCGCATATCCAATTGTAACAGCGGCTCCGCCTCTAACTTACTCAGCAATCGACTATGACCGGGTTCGGCAGAACAGTGAGAGAAAAATAACCAGGGGCGAATCGAGGGATTTACTTTGACAGCAGAAATCGCCGCTGCGGTACAAATATAGCCATCCACCAGAACGACCACACCAAGCTGAGCGGCACGAATATAGGCGCCGGCTAAAGCATTAATTTCAAATCCACCAATGCGGCGCAAAACCTCCATGCCATTTTTCATATGTGGTAAATGGCGGGACATGGCACGGGTCACTACCGCCGACTTTTTGGCCAATATCTGATCGCTAATCCCAGTGCCTCGGCCAACCATGGCCGTGGCTGCAAGCCGAGTGTGAGCAACCGCCAAGGCCGCCGCCGAGGTGCTATTACCTATGCCCATCTCACCGCCAATAAACACATCAATGTCACCGGCCTGATCAATTACATCTCGGCCCACCATTAGAGCTTCTTCACATTGATCCATGGTCATGGCTTCGGTCACGCACATATTTTGAGTGCCCGCGCCAACACGGCAATCCTCTACATTGTCTAGATCTTCCAATGCGTAGACGGTGCCAACATTGATTACCTTGAAATCGACCGCCATAGATTTAGCTAAAACACTGATGGCCGCGCCGCCTTTCGCAAAATTGCGTACCATTTCTGAGGTCACGGCTTGCGGGTAAGCGGAGATATCCTCGGTAGCCACGCCGTGGTCACCGGCAAAGACTGCAATCAGAGGCTTATTGGCATGGGGCTCAAGAGTGCATTGCACCGCTGACATTTGAATCGCCAAGGCTTCTAAGCGGCCCAGCGCACCTTTGGGCTTGGTTAAACTATCCTGACGGGCAATTGCCGCAGCACGCATTTCCTCATCGGCAGCTGGCGCCAATTCCTCATACCAATGACCCATAGCTATTCCTTTTAGCAATATTTATTGCGGCTTTAACACCTGTTCTAGGCCGGCAGTTACCAATACAACTCGGTCCGCCATAGCCGCTAAATCCTGATGTAATCGTCCAGATTCATCGACAAACTGCCGACTCAAACTACCTAGGGGAACAATGCCGTGCCCCACTTCATTACTCACCAATACAATATGCCCGGGCGCGGTGGCCAACGCCTCTAAAAATTGCTTTTTGACCTGCTGCCATAATTCGGTGTTTTCTTTCGCCAAGCAATTGCTTAACCACAGTGTTAAACAATCCACCAGAATTGCCGTTTTGGCGCCTGCATTATGCTGGATTGCCGCAGTCAATTCTTCCGGCGCCTCCACCGTACTCCAACCTTCACCCTCGCGCTGGACTTGGTGGTGAGCAATTCGTGTAGTCATCTCAACATCACCGGCGGTCGCGGTAGCCAAATAGATTTTATCAAGGCCGGTGCCAATGATGCGCTGCTCGGCAAGGCGACTTTTCCCTGAGCGGGCACCACCTAAATACAGTTCGAGCATCTGAACATCTCCTTAACGCCGCCAATACTGACACCCATTCGCGATCTGTCGTATAGTAAAGCGCTTATTCTACAAGACCGACCGCAACCGAGGGAAATATGGGACATCGTTTATCTAAAATTTACACACGTACCGGTGATGACGGCACTACGGGGCTCGGCGATGGTTCGCGAATTGACAAAGACCATATGCGCATGGAAAGCATCGGCAGCGTCGATGAATTAAATTCCTATGTCGGATTATTAATTGCGGAGCTGCCCAGCGACGACAGCTGTGTGCCGCTACTGGCCAGAATCCAACACGACTTATTTGATTTAGGCGGCGAACTGGCCGTACCCGGCTACATCATGATCAGTGCCGAGCGTATTGCCGAAATCGAGCAAAGCCTAGATGTGATCAACGAAGACCTTCCCCCGCTTAAAAACTTTATTTTACCCGGCGGTAGCAAAGCTGCATCCCTGTGCCACTTGGCTCGCTCAGTTTGCCGCCGCGCCGAACGCTGCTTGGTTGCACTCAATAAAACTGACCAAGTAAACGCCACTGGCCGCCAGTATTTAAATCGCCTGTCTGACCTACTGTTTGTTATGGCACGTTTATTAGCCAGACGCGACGGTGGCCAAGAAGTGCTGTGGGTACAGGCAGATAAACGCTAATAATCCTAGCGCATGAAGCCAGACGGCGAGGCAAATGCATTCGCTGCGCTTACAAAAAAATGGCTACCCGACCATGGTCGGGCATGACTAGGGAGGGTAGGTCGGGCATGGCGGGCGGGAGTAGGTCAGGCATAACAGCCACAACCACTACTCATTCCACAACCAAGCCGCACCGCGCACACCGCTGCTATCACCGTATTTTGCAGGTAGTAGCTTGGTCGCGCAGTCATCACCAAACACGAAATCAGACCACAACCGCGGAACTACTTGGTATATACCGGCAATATTCGACAGACCGCCTCCCAATATAATCGCGTCTGGATCAACAATATTGATCACCGTGGCCAAAGCACGGGCCAGCTGGGTAAAATATTCCGCCAGGGCATCGCTAGCAGATTGCTCACCGGCCTGAACCTTGACCAACAACTCGGGTACGGCAATAGACTCCCCGCCCAAGCGGCGATAGGTATTAATCAGGCCAGCACCACACAGATAGGTTTCAATACAGTCACGACGCCCACAATAGCAGGCTCGCCCCTGATCACCGCCGGGCAAGGGGTTATGCCCCCACTCCCCGGCAATGCGGTTTACGCCGCAGTGCAGCTGCTTGCCAAACACCAGACCACCACCCACACCAGTGCCCAGAATGACCCCAAACACCGAGGAGTATGCCGCCGCTGCGCCATCCACGGCCTCTGACAAGGCAAAGCAATTTGCGTCATTGCTAAAACGCACTTCACGATCGAGTTGAAGAGAGAGGTCCTGACGCAAAGTGCGACCATTAATACACTGGGTATTGCTGTTCTTGATGAAGCCGCTTTGCAACGATTCAGCACCTGGGCCACCTACACCCACAGTAGCTCTGCCATCCAAACCAGATTCGAGCTTATCCACCAAGGTGCTTATGGCTTCAAGAATAGATTGATAACTTGCAGAAGGCGTTGGCACTCGTTCACGGCCTAATACCGCCCCCGTTGACGACAACAATAGCCCTTCGATTTTTGTGCCACCAAGATCAATACCAATTTTCAAAACCGAGTTTTCACCTAAAATTGAGTCAAAACAATTGTAATAGCGCGACAATGCCTATCCAGCATACCAAGCTGCGCGAGAGTATATTTTGAATCGCCAGCAGCTCCTCTGCCGCCGATTTAATAAACAACTCACCGTCGACTTGTCCCTCGGGCAGAAACTGCGGCAAGGCTTTCATACCAATTACATCGAGATAATCTGCCGAGGGAATTTGGCTATTCCAATGCTGGCGTAGGGCGCTGATGCTGGTATCAAAATTGGCGACGATGGCAAATGCCACGCCGAGCAAGCGCACTGGTAGCCACTCTGCATAATACAAAACAGTGGCCGCACGATTTCTATCCTCTTGAGGCAGATGTCCGCTCCCAGCCAGCAAAAACATTAATCGATAGGCCAAGGCCCCAGCCGGGCCGAGCACAACAAACCAGAATACCACTGCAAACCAGCGTTCAAAGCCTTGATAGAGCACGGCCTTACGTACACAGAGATGCAATTGCATGGCATTGTCCGTGCCGGTTTCGCACAGCTCGGGACTAAAGCCTCGGGCATGCAGATAAGCACCGACCAAATCGCCGCGCTGCCAGCTATTCAAATAGAGCTTCAATTGCAGCTGAAAATCACCACGGCCCAGGCTGTAGAGTAAAATGGCAACACTTAGCAGAAAGACCGGCAGACTAAACAACAGTGGCATTAAGGTGTACAGCAGGTAAAAGACCACCAAGGCTGGCAATACCACCAGCAGGGCAAGTCTCAATAAACTCGAAGGTAATTTGGCTATGGTTTTCTGGTAGTACTCAAACCAGACATCTTCCTGTACAACCCCGCCGCTACCCCAGAATTGTACAGCCGCCCAGGCAATCAGAATCGCAAAAAAATCCATATTTTACCCCAATGCGTTTTTGTACAAAGGCCAATCAAAGGCCGGACCAGGGTCTGTTTTGCGACCGGGTGCAATATCGCAGTGCCCCACAATTCGACCAAGATTAATCGCCGGATAGTAGCGACTAAAACAATGACTAATATTAATTAACTCACGGTACTGTGCCGAGGTATAAGCAATATCGTCACAACCCTCCAGCTCAATACCAATACTAAAATCATTACACTTTTCGCGACCATCATATACTGAAACGCCCGCATGCCAAGCGCGATCCTCAAACGACACAAACTGGCTGACGCCACCATCACGGTCGATTAACAGATGGGATGAAACGGAAAGTTCACGCAAATCATCAAAACTGGGGTGGATCGAGCAGTCTAGGCAGTTGGTAAACAGGGCTTCAATATTGCCACTGCCAAACTGGCCTGCCGGCAAACTGATATTGTGGATAACCAATAGACTAATGTCGCCGCGGATGGGCCTTGCATTAAAGTTGGGGCTGGGTAGCCGACGTACGGGCTTAAGCCAACCCTCGCCGTCAATGCTGTAATCTTCACAGGAATGGCTCATTCGCTATTCACTCACCCATAAAATTCCATAGCAGCACGCTATCGTTATGAGCCTAGGAGCTTACACGGATAAGACTCGGGGTGTAAAACAAAACAGTAAGCTAGGCTTTTCAACATGCCAAGGACAGTATTAAGACATAGGTTTGTCTTTCATGTCCCGCAAGTTATTGATAACCGATTCAAGGGCACGATCAAACATTCGATCATTATCTATCAACAACACCAACTTTTCACTCAGCGCCTGCGACAATTCTTGATAATTAAACTCAGCAACCTTAATCCCCGAGCGATTAACAAAAATGTATTTGCCAATCCCCTTAATCACCGCCGCTAAACGACAGCGCAACATTTTTCCATCTTCTTGGCGAAAGTCCAGCCAGCTAGCTACGCGCAGTGACTTTATTTGAGCACTAAACTCAGCCTCGATCTCAGCTAGCTGGTCTTCATCAACACTGGGCAAAGAACCGCTACCATCGCTAGGTTTGGCAACTTCCGGCGGGGCAACGACGCTTTTTTCAGCATGCACGGCGTCACTGTCGAGCAGTAAGATATCATCACTGTCAAAATGATCATCCAGAGAAGCATCCAGGGCTGCCAAATCAAAATCGTTGTCCTCTACCGCTTCCTCAGCGATAACAGCGCGCTCCTTGCGACTTAATTTGGCCATGTGCAAACTTTCGAGCTTTTCAAACCACTGTTTGGTTTCATGGCTGCCAAGAGATACCCGATTAAAACCAAGTCGCAGGGTTTGAATCAACACGGGCAGTGACGCAATCAGCTCATTGCGGTGATTTTGATCCGCAGAGGGCTGCACACTCCAGATCAATCGATCAACCAAACCCACAAATTCATTAAATCTGTGGCTGTCCCGGCCATTCTGAACATCACTTAAAAACAGCACTTTACTCCAGCCCTGCTGAACTATTTTCACCAACACAGCTGGGTAATCGCCATCTTCCAAGCGCTCATCGAGAATAGCCGCAATATGATTGCGGGGCATTTCTGCCGAGGCCTTAGCGCCTTCGCTATCTACAGCCCGCTTGGCGACCAACTCAGAACGACGCATAGACTTTTCATGAAATACTGAAAACTCAATAACTGCATCGACAAACACTTGTGTATCCACGCCAAAATCACGTAGCACCGGCATCACCACTTTTTCGATTTTCTTGCATAAGGGGTCTTTTTCTACCCGGCTATCGGCAACCAGCCAATACCGGCACTTACCAGTGCAGAAAGTGATTTACGCGCGGGATGCTCCTCATTCGCGGAAAAACTATTGTCCAGCATGGCCATTTTAAGCACGGGAATTTGCAGTCGAGCAATTAGGCCTTTCAAAGGCTCAGCCAGACTGTCGCCATCCAAAACATACTGGAATAGCGCGCCAACAAAATTGATGGTGTCCTCATCTCGCTGATAGGTCAGTGCTGATGCATCTGCCATCGCGACACGATTGACCTGGGTCAGCCGCGCAACCGACTTCTGGGCAATGACAATAAAATCAATACCGAACTCGCTATTTTTCGCCAATGGCGCATTCAACTCAGAAAACAACTGATGCTGCATGTCTTGCAAAACCACCATAAACGACGGCTTCGATACCGCTATACGCTGACCACTGCCATTAACACCATTGCCAAGGAGGCTGTCAAAGGCATCAAATAATCGGGTAACTGACTGAGCGGCCTCAGAGGCCGGTTCTGCGGAGCTTAATTTTTGATTTGAGTTGGCAATTGCTAACACTCCGCCAGAGGCGTTGGTATTCGCAGAGATTTTATTGAGTTGCGCAAGGGGCAAACCATGGCCTTCCCGTACAGGTATCAAGGTCTGGTAAAGCTCGCTATAGCTGCAAATAATCTTGCTATCAAACAATTTGAACAACACCAGCCGAGCTTTATATCAACGTCTAAACCCTGACAAGCCCAACCCAAGGCTGCCGCAATCTTCGACGGTCCCATTGGCAAATACTTAGCCACCACCACCGGGTCATTAGAGCTATGTTGCCAGGCGATGCACAGAATCCATACTTCATGTAGAAACCGGCGCTCACCCTTTTTGGCCAAGCCCTCTAGAGCGACTAGCTCTTCCAATGCCTCGGATTCCAACAACTTCATTTTGGCGCGGCTGCATTCAGCGGTCAAAACGGTCAGAGACGTTGCCACACTGCCTTGAAAGCCCGCGGAAAATGCGTCTGAAAAGCGCTTTTCTATAGACTCTAGATTAAGGCAAACCCGCATCGCATCAAAATACATGTGCTGCTCACGGGTATTACTGGCCTCATCCGCCAGCTCAAAAAGGGCATCGTCGACATCATCTAATAAATTGCATACGCGATCATTGAGGAATAAAGCACACTTTTCACGAATCGTCCGCAACGGTTCTGGCAGTACAACCACAGCCCCGTCGGCTCAATCCGAGACTGTAAATCCACAACTTTGAATGACTGATCAACCATAAACTACTCACTAACACACATCATTAGAGACGTAATTGCCAAAAACCTAATAAATAGCAGACATCAGTCCCTAATGTCACATAACCTAATACAGGGCTAGTTATACCCAAACATCCCCTTTGCTGCCAGTGTAGCTACTACTTACAGACACCCCAAAGCCACCAAACTAGTCGCAGCCAGCCATGTACGCTAGAATATGCCCCTCAATTCGACTTCATAATCCGGTCTGGAAAATACACATGCCGTTCTCAGTAGCACTCCAAAGCGACATCATAAACACCGTGGCTTTCGCCCTTAAAGAAGACATTGGCAGTGGCGACATTACCGCGCAATTAATTCCCCAAGCACAAATGGCCAAAGCCCGAATTATTACCCGTGAAGCCGCCACCATCTGCGGCATTGAGTGGGTAAATGAAGTCTTCCGCCAAGTTGATAGCACGGTGAGCATCAAATGGCATGTCAGCGACGGCGACATCGTTGCCGCTAATGCGACCCTTTTCGAACTCTCTGGCTCAGCTCGATCACTGCTTACTGGCGAGCGCACCGCCCTGAACTTTCTGCAACTGCTGTCCGGCACCGCCACCATCTGCCAAAGCTATGCCGACTTAGTCGCCCACACCCAAGTGCGCCTGCTCGACACCCGCAAAACCATACCCGGCCTGCGCACCGCACAGAAATACGCCGTGACCTGCGGGGGTTGCCACAACCACCGAATCGGTCTCTACGACGCATTCTTGATCAAAGAAAACCACATCGCCGCTTGCGGAGGAATTGCTGCTGCAATACAAGCTGCAAGAGATATCGCCCCACTAAAACCAGTAGAGATAGAAGTCGAAAATCTGGACGAGCTGAGTTCCGCTCTAAAAGGCGATGCTGACATTGTTATGTTGGACAACTTTAGCCTAGAAGACATGAGAACTGCAGTGGAACTCACCGCTGGCAAAGCAAAATTGGAAGCCTCCGGCAATGTCGACACTGAAACACTGCCGGGGACTGCCGAAACTGGGGTGGATTATATTTCGATTGGGGCGCTAACCAAGCATGCGCGGGCGGTGGATTTGTCTATGCGGTTTATTAGTATTCACTGATTTTACAAATAACAAAGCTCGCATCATTCGATGCGAGCTTTGAGCTTTCCACTACTTAAGCGGTGGAATTAACTTTATACCTAGCGGCAATTAGCTGGCTTAAATTTATCTTGTACTCCATTGGTAGTAGCGGGAATATTACAAGTCCAGCTAACTTGAGTTCCAGCATTAGCAGCTAAACTCAAATCCAATGCTGTTGTTCCATCTGCGGCAACAGGTGTAATCAAAAGCACTGATTCAGTAGCAGGCAATACAGCTGTTTTGTATGTAATAGTAATGATCCCTGTAGACGAGCTGACAATCGAAGCAACATTCGCGTTACCTGCAAGTGCAGTCGTATCCAAAGCTGACACGCCAATAGTTCCACAAGTCGTGGTATCACTACACGTCATGGTAGAGGGGCCTTGACTCTGGAAGGTCTCAGTAATTGCTGTTTTTAGTCCCGAAGACAAAGAAAGTCCTTCGGATACTTTGGCGCGGATTGTATAATCTTGGTAGGCAGGCAAGGCTACCGCGGCCAAAATACCTATGATCGCAACAACGATCATCAATTCGATCAACGTAAAACCTTGTTGTACTTTTTTCATATTCTTTTACTCCAAAAGTTCATTTTCATTACTGAAGTGATGTTTCTGAATCACTATTTTAAAAAGCATGATATGTGCCAGAAATCTTTCCAGAGCACTTAAGCGGTTTTGATGTGGCGCAAACCATAGCAAAAGCAAGGTATATAAAGGCTTTAAAGTGCGCACGAAATAACATTAGTGAGTCAAATGACTAAGCAAATTACGACCAAAACCGACAAATACTGTCACTTACCGTTATATATACGCCCAGGTCCGCCCGTCTAACGACTGTATTTGTAACATTCAGAGCCTACTCAATGTAATGCTTTATCATTAACTAGGTATTATACTGTTTTGCATACATTTTCTTAGTGATCGTTGGCATGAATAGCTCAGTAATCCCTTTAAATGGACTCGCGAGGCGACTTGTCTATGACGAAATCCTAGATGAAGATTCCGTTCGTAAGGCACAGGAAGCTGCCCAAAAAGATAAAAAAAGCCTTGTCAGCTATTTAGTGGGCAAAAATTTGGCTGACGGGGTACGCATAGCGGAAGTTGCTGCCGATGAATTTGGCATCCCTTTCATAGACTTGCGCGCTTACACCACTGAACAAGCACCTCAAAAAATCATTGATAGTAAATTGATCAAGGCTCACCGTGCTCTGCCATTGTGGAAGCGTGGCAAACGACTGTTCATTGCCATGTCGGACCCCACCAATCTCCATGCCCTCGATCAAATCAAATTTCATACCGGCTTGACCACCGAACCCATTGTTGTTGAAGAATCTGCGCTTAATATTGCCATAGACAAATATTTGGCTGCCCAGGAAGAGTCACTCAATGACAGTCTTGGCGATATGGATGACATCAGCCTCGAAAATCTCGATATAGAGGCTGTTGATGAAAATGGTGGTGCTGACGTTGATACCCGTGGCACCGATGAAGCTCCGGTCGTTAAATTTGTTAATAAAGTACTATTAGATGCGGTCCGCGCAGGGGCTTCTGACATTCACTTTGAGCCTTATGAAAAGATATATCGGGTACGCTTCCGTACTGATGGCATTTTAGAAGAAGTGGCCAGGCCCCCTGCATCTCTTGGCTACCGACTTGCCGCCCGCTTAAAAGTTATGTCGCGAATGGATATTTCTGAACGCCGAGTTCCACAGGACGGCCGCATCAAAATGAAGCTATCCAAAACACGAGCTATCGACTTTCGTGTTAACACCCTACCCACCCTATGGGGTGAAAAAGTAGTGCTGCGGATATTGGATCCCTCCTCCGCGCAAATGGGCATCGACGCACTCGGTTACGAACCATCGCAAAAAGACATGTATATGAAAGCCTTAAATCAGCCCCAGGGCATGATTTTGGTTACGGGCCCCACCGGTTCAGGTAAAACGGTATCTCTCTACACTGGCCTTAGCATTCTTAATACTCCAGAGCGGAATATATCCACTGCTGAAGACCCGGTTGAGATAAATCTAGAAGGCATAAACCAGGTTCATGTAAACGCCAAGGTCGGCCTCGGTTTTCCTGAAGCTTTACGCTCTTTCCTGCGTCAAGACCCCGACATCATCATGGTGGGTGAAATACGGGATTTAGAAACCGCTGAAATTGCCATAAAAGCCGCGCAAACCGGCCACTTGGTGCTTTCTACCCTCCACACCAACAGCGCCTCTGAAACCCTGACACGCTTGTTAAATATGGGCGTTCCGGCTTTTAACGTGGCGACTTCGGTTAGCTTGATTATTGCCCAGCGCTTGGCCCGGCGCTTATGCAAGGAATGCGCTAGGCCCGCCGATGACATTCCTAGACAGACTTTGTTGGAAGAAGGCTTTAGTGAAGAATTATTAGAAACCGCCAACATCATGCACCCAGTGGGCTGTGAACGCTGTTCCAATGGCTATAAAGGTCGTGTTGGTATTTACGAAGTGGTTCGCATCACTCCGGAGATCTCCCGACTTATTATGGAGGATGGCAACTCGATAATCATTGCCGCACAGGCCCAAAAAGAAGGCTTTAACAATTTACGGCAATCGGCGCTAGCAAAATGCGCACAGGGCGTCACAAGCCTTGAAGAAGTCAACCGCGTGACTAAGGATTAAACATGGCTGCGACACCTAAAACTCAAGTTTTTGTTTGGCATGGCACCGATAAGCAGGGTCGCAAAACACGTGGCGAAATCAACGCGGCCTCACCAGCGATAGTCAAAGCCCACTTGCGCAAGCAGGGTATTGCCGCCAGAAATGTTAAGCGTAAACCCAAGCCTTTATTTAGCAATAAAAAACCCATCAAGCCTGCCGATGTCGCTATTTTTACTCGACAAATGGCCACCATGCTCAAGGCTGGCGTGCCCTTGGTACAGAGCTTTGATATTGTTGCTGAAGGCGTTGACAACCCCACCATGCAGAAACTTGTCACCGATATAAAAAATGATGTTGCATCAGGTGGCGGTTTCGCAGCCGCCTGCGCAAAGCACCCTAAGTATTTTGATGAGCTTTTTTGCAGCCTTGTCGCCTCTGGGGAAGATTCGGGTACTTTGGAAACAATGCTTGACAGAGTCGCCACCTACAAAGAAAAGACTGAAGCCTTAAAAGCAAAAATCAAAAAAGCGCTGACCTACCCAATAGCGGTACTCCTTATTGCAATAATCGTCACCAGCATACTACTGATAAAAGTTGTACCTCAATTTGCCGAGACCTTCCAAAGCTTCGGCTCCGATTT
>JBLHPB010000068.1:0-15182 GCA_047624025.1 Zhongshania sp. | reverse complement strand
AAAACCAAACGCCGGAAAAGGCGCTCAACCCCAGGAATCATACTAGCTAAGCAATACAATCCGGCCCCCAACCCCAGCGGAAGCAAACCTAAAACCACCAGCATGAGTACCGAAAGAAACGAGAAATTCCCAAAACTAAATGCCAGCAGCGGGGCCAACACCGCGGCCAGTAACACAATCGTCAATGGCAGCCATAGATTGCGCATCAGCTTTTGACGAAATTCGCTGAGCAAACGATAGTGCTCAGCAAGGCGCAGATAAATTTGCGCCAAGTTCCCCACCGCGAGCCCCAGCTGCATAAATTGCAGCTCCCACTCTAGGAACATACCGCCTTCGCGTAGCTCATCCAGTACAATGCGTTGGCCACTGACAAACTGTTCGGCCAAATCATCCAGCTGAGCGCGCTGGGCAACTTGTACGCCTTTATTTAACAAGGCGACAACTTGATCCCAATTATTATCTCCGGATTGGCTAGCTTGATAGAGGGATTGAAACAAAACAAAACGCTGAGCGGGGGTAAAACCAGCCATGAAACAATCCATTATTGAAAGAGCGCGCTAAAGGTGGGTCTGGATCACGCAAGGCTTTATACTTTAACACAGCTTAAAACCACTATAAGGGGCAAAAACGCCCAAGGGTTTATCGTCTCCAAGGAATTGTCATGATCATACGTTTAATATTCGCCCTTGCCGTGCTCTATGGCCTGTATCGTTTTGTTAAAATTGTACAGAGCAAACCCGCTGAGCAACGTCGCCCCTATTATCTCAGCCTGCTTATTGGCCTAGCTGCGGCAGCACTGGTGCTATTGTCCCTGACTGGACGCGTGCACTGGATCGCCGGTTTGATTGGTGGCGCGCTGCCTTTTGTGCGCCAGGGGCTCTTAAAATATTTCCATCAGCGCCTAGCTAACAGTGCCGGGCCGCAACAGCCAGGGGCCTCACAGCAGGCACCCCCGCGCGGTAACAACATGAACAAATCTCAGGCACTGGAGGTATTGGGGTTAAAAGCTGGTGCCAGCAAAGAAGACATCATTGCCGCTCATCGCAGTCTGATGCAAAAACTGCATCCGGATCGCGGCGGCAATGATTATTTGGCCAGCCAAATCAATGCCGCCAAAGATGTTCTGTTAGCTTAAATACTCTGTTCACCGTCAGAGCAAACACGTTAAAATTAGTCACTCCTATACCAGCAGGTTGGACAAAGCAGACGATGCCGAACGTATTAGTTATCCAAAATCAACACGGCCACTATCTTGGTAAACAACAACAGTGGCTAGATGGCCGCGACCAGCGACTATTATTTCGCACAGTCCATCAAGATGAAGCAGTGAATGTTATTTTTGAATTGAGCAGCAAAGACATACTATTGCGGGCTACACCACTTGAATGTGAGCTAGACGACAGCAAGCAACCTATTGTTAAAGCCGGACCGCCTGTTCCCGGTGAGAACACCTCGCTGTTTGACGACGATATCAGTGAAGATGAAGTGAGCGGCGACGGCCCAGACGTCGATAGCGAAGAAGTAGATACCGAAGTAGATGACTTCCTCAATGCCACGAATGATGATTAAGCCCCTTGAAAAGGGCCATGTAAAACCCCATTTCTAAAGTTGAATCAACCCACTGAGTGACCGTACCATGATGCGTATCTTGCTGTTTCTTGCCACCAACTTGGCAATTGTTCTGGTTGCCAGTATTACCCTTAGTTTACTCGGCGTTGATACTATTATGGCCAACAATGGCGTCGATCTAGATCTCAGTTCACTGCTGATATTCTGTGCAGTTTTTGGTATGAGCGGTTCCATTATTTCACTGCTGATTTCCAAGTGGATAGCCAAGCGCTCTACCCGCACTGAAATCATCACCACACCGCGTAACAGTCAAGAACGTTGGCTTGTTGAAACGGTTGCCGAGCTCGCCCAAAAAGCCGGCATTGGTATGCCAGAAGTTGGCATTTTCCCCTCGCCCTCACCGAATGCATTTGCCACCGGCTGGAATCGAAATTCAGCCTTGGTCGCTGTCTCCGAAGGCCTGCTGCGGCAAATGAAACCGAATGAAGTGCGCGCCGTGCTCGCCCACGAAATTGGCCATGTCGCCAATGGCGATATGATTACTCTGACGCTGATTCAGGGTGTGGTGAATACCTTTGTGATGTTCTTTGCCCGTATCATTGGCCACACCGTTGATCGTGTTATTTTCAAAACCGAACGCGGCCACGGTATCGCGTTTTATATCACTACCTTTGTCGCAGAAATGGTCTTGGGCATTCTCGCCTCTACCATCGTTATGTGGTTTTCGCGCTGGCGGGAATTTCGCGCCGACCATGCTGGCGCGACCTTGGCCAGCCGCGAAGACATGATTGCCGCACTGCAAAGCCTGCAGAGCCAGCAAGGTATTCCCAGTGATCTGCCGGGAGAAATGAGCGCCTTTGGTATTAGCAGCCCAAGCAAAACTGATTTGGCCGCCCTGTTCAGTTCCCATCCGCCTCTGGAAAAGCGTATTCAGGCTCTGCGGGACGGCGGTTAGTGGATTTAACCAAGGAACGCGCCCAACTTGTCGCCGCCCTGCAAGGCATGGGCACAAGTTCGCTGAGTCCCGGCGCCAGCGGCAATGCCTCAATTCGCATCGCCGCTGGCGGCATGTTGATTTCGGCCACCGGCCAAATTGCCAGCCTCACCCGTCCGCTCGATCTAGTTTATATTGATGCTCAGGGCCAAGTTCCCGACAAGCAATTACGGCCCTCTAGCGAATGGCAAATGCATTTACAGGTCTACCAAGACCACCCCGAGGCCGGCGGTATTGTGCATTGCCACTCTCGCTATGCCACGGTACTTGCCTGCCAGCGCCGCGAGATTCCAGCCTTCCATTACATGATTGCCATTGCTGGCGGCGACACTATCCCCTGCGCACCTTATGCGACGTATGGCACTCTGACCCTCAGTGCAAATATCAGCTTGGCACTGCAGCAGCGCCGCGCCTGCCTTATTGCCAATCACGGTCAAATTGCCTATGCCAAAGATCCTCTGAAGGCTTTAGCCCTGGCGAAAGAGGTAGAAGAGCTGGCCGCTAATTATTATCTCAGCCTGCAAAATGGCGGTCCGGTGCTTCTCAGTAAAAAACAAATGGATGACGTACTTGAACGCTATTCAAGCTACGGCCAGCAAACCTAATCAACAGCATTTTTTGCGACTTTTCCACCATTTTTCAGCCTCACTTAAGTCTCCTCGATAAATATTAACTGAAACTAATAATGTTGACGTTGATTCTGACGCCTTTGCTATTGGCGCTAACGCGCGCTTCTAAGCGAAGTCAAAAAAGCCCTGCTGCGAAAGCAATGGGGCTTTTTGTGTCCGGGTTTAACACCCCTAAGTTCCTCGTGGCTTTAAACGAGCGGTGGCCTGAGCTGTTGTTGGGTCTTCGGGCCAAGGATGTTTAGGGTAACGACCTTTCATTTCCTTTTTCACATCGTGGTAACTACCCTGCCAAAACCCAGCCAAATCCTGAGTGACTTGCAATGGTCTGCGCGCCGGTGACAGCAGGTGTAGAAGCAAAGACTGACGCCCACCAGCAATCATTGGATTGGTCGCGCAGCCAAACATCTCCTGCAACTTTACCGCCAATACCGGCACGGGCTGACAATAATCAATTTTAATCGTCGAGCCCGACGGCACTTTGAAATGACTGGGCGCCAAACTATCTAGGGTTTGGCGCTGCGACCAGTCTAAACCGGCAGATAAAATATCCTGTAAATCGAGACTTTTCAGCCCCGACAAAGAATTAGTCGAATTTAGGTAGGGGCTCAACCACGCGTCGAGAGTGGCAAGTAAAGCTTCATCGCTTAAATCTGGCCAAGCCCCCGGCGCGCAATCCAGCTGGCGTAATAATTCAACTCGCGCCCGCCACTGCTGCAGTGCCTCCGAGCAATTCAATAACAATAATCCGCGCCGTCGAATCAAGGCCACTATCGCGGAATTTTTTAAATCTTGGGGTGGCTTGTGGATCGGCTGACGCTCCACCACCAAAGTCCCAACACTGCGACGGCGCTCAGCAATAAATCGGCCTTTGCCATCATCCCATTCCGCACTGTTCTGCTCGACTACCAGTGAGGACAGTAGTTGATTAAAGTGCTCGGGATTAAGTGCTGCGGCCAGATAAATCGTGTCGCTGCGCTCCCCCACCTTGCCACCCATCTCGGCAATAACCAGATAGAGATTCGCACTCATGCCATCGCCTTCAAATAGGCTGGCGGCGCGACCATTACTCAAAACATAATCTCGACCGTGTTGGCGACGCTGCCGGGCAATACGATCGGGGTAGGCAAAGGCCAGCAACACCGCAGGATCGGCCGTGATCTGCACCTTACCGGCAACTGTCGCACTGGCCGCCAGCAAGCGACTAAACTGCTGACGTTGCTTTTTCAGGCGCATTAACAGACCTTGCTGTTGACGGTCTGCCGCGCGCTGCCCATTTAACAGAGCTAAACGCAATACAATATCGGCGCTGCCACGCGGGCCGATATCGCGATCGGCCAAAAGCGCCGCAATATCGCAGGCCAGCTCAGACCACCCCAGCGCTCGACCTTTTAATAACATATGCGCTAAACGCGGGTGTAGTGGCAAAGCCGCCATTGCCTTGCCGTGAGCCGTCACCATCCTGCGCTCGCCCTCTTGATGCAGAGCGCCGAGTAACAACAGTAAATCCACCGCCTGCTTGCAAGCCGCGCGTGGCGGTATATCCAACCAGCTTAAGTCGGCGGGATCATCCACCCCCCAGCAATATAACTGCAACATTAAACTACTGAGCTCAGCCTGGTTTATTTCTGCTTCGCTGTGGGCCGCTAATTCTGCCTGCTGTGATTCGCTCCATAGGCGGTAGCAGACCCCTTCGTCTAAGCGCCCAGCTCGACCTGCGCGCTGAGTTGCTGAAGACCTTGATAGCCGACGAGTCTGCAAACGGCTCATGGCGGTGCGTGGATCAAAAGCAGATTGGCGAGCCAAACCGCTGTCTACCACTACCCGAATCCCCTCGATGGTCAAACTGCTTTCGGCAATACTGGTGGCCAACACCACTTTACGGCGACCATCCGCCATAGGCGCAATAGCCAAACGTTGGTCGGCCAAACTCAAATCACCGTACAGAGGCGCCAGAACAACGCGGTTATCCACCAGCCGATGCAGCTGAGTTGCGCAGCGGCGAATTTCGGCTTGCCCCGGTAAAAACACCAATATACTGCCAGCTTCCTGGGCCAGAGCGTCACAAACTGTTTGGCTAACACGCTCAACAATATCCTGATCAAAGCGAAAGGAATCTCCGTAGCGCAATGTCACCGGATACTGACGACCGGCACTGCTAATGATAGGCGCCTTGTTGACCAGCTCGGCAATGCGACTGCCATCCAGGGTTGCCGACATGAGTAATATTTTTAAGGGCTGCTGACGCAAATCACTGAACAATTTGCGCCCTTCCAAACACAGCGCCAGGCCAAGGTCAGCATCGAGGCTGCGTTCATGGAACTCGTCAAAAATCACCAGACCGATACCACTTAAGGAGGGGTCGTCCTGCAACAAGCGAATCAACACGCCTTCGGTAATCACTTCTATTCGCGTTTTTTGGCTAATACAGCTGTCCATGCGCATTCGGTAGCCCACCGTCTCACCAGGTTTTTCACCCAGCAATTCCGCCATACGCTCAGCTGCGGCTCGAGCGGCAATACGGCGTGGCTCCAACAGTAATATCCGCTGCCCTTGCAACCAAGGCTCGGCCAATAATGCCAGTGGCACTTGAGTAGTCTTACCGGCACCGGGCGGCGCCTCTAATACCAGCTCATCACCTTGACGAAGGGTGGTGCGGATGTCCTCAAGGACGTCGACAATGGGTAAATCAGTCATGGTCACTTTCCAACAAGGCTTTTCGCGGCAGCCAAATAGCCACCAATTCCTCAGCCGTTAAATCACGGTATTCACCCGGCGTCAATTGCGCGTCCAAAACCAAACCGCCAATGGCAATGCGATGCAAACCCACTACCTCATTTTGAAAGCGGCCAAACATCCGTTTAATTTGATGGTAGCGGCCTTCCACTAAGGTCACAGCGGCCTCATGACTAGACAAAATACGTAATTGCGCAGGTAATGTGGTGATATTTTCGTAGGCGAAATACATGCCTTCAGCAAAGGCGTCAATATAATCAGTGTGTAAAGGATCGGCTAATGTCACACGATAATCCTTAGCCACTTTTTCGCTGGGCAAACTGAGTCGTCGCGACCAATCACCGTCATTAGTCAGCAGCAATAAACCCGTCGAGTTAAAATCAAGCCGTCCGGGTAGATGAAGCTGATGGCTGTCGCCAGAATCTATCAGGTCTATAACAGTGCGGTGTCGGTCATCACGGCAGGCACTTACAACCCCAGTAGGCTTATTCATCATTAAATAGCGTGGGATATTGGCCTGTAGAAGCTGACCATCTAATTCAATGCGACTGAAAAAATTAATGCGCTGATCACAATCCCGAGCAATGTCACCGTCGAGGCGAATACGGTTTTGTGCCAACACTAATCGTATATCGCTGCGTTTGATACCCGTCGCAGCACTGATGAAACGATCGAGACGCGTAGATTTTGATGCCATTACTGGCCTGATTGCTTGATGAAAGACGGGCGACAGAGGAGCTGCCGGTGACTTGGACTGAGGTAATACCTGTTCATTTTTTAATCTCTAGCAAAAAACTGCTTGAGCCATAATAACACGTGGTTTCTTTATGAGCTGCCGAAAGAAAGGCGGCCCACCGAAGTGGGCAGCCTTTCTTATACGCGATCAAAAATTAACTGTGATCGTCTATTTCGTCTTTAACTTCTTCAACGCCTTCATTGTAACTGTCTTGAATTTTTTCAATATCTTGATCGATATTTTTGCCTGCTTTTTCTGCCGGCCCTTTTTCACATGCAGTAACAGAAAGCGCAGCACTGGCCAAAATGAAGCACATCACCAAAAATTTGTTATTGCGCTTGACGGTAAATAAATTCATAGAATCGTACTCCCTGATTTAATTAATTCAATTCCCACTGACAAATGCGATAATTTTAGAAAACCAAATTGTTCTGCGCTGAAGCTATCACCATCACTTAAACAGTGAAATTTTTAGCGTTTTAAGTCATTCGCAAATTATGACCATGGAGCCACTGTAAATGTTCCCAATGACTCACCGGCATAATTCACTTTTTCCCATTTAGGCCATCATACTCGTCAACATCAGCAGTGGTCGCAAGTCATTTCCCAAATTGAAGTTGCAAGGCCAATTCAAGGCTGCGCCCCGCTTCTGGCGCAGAATCACGGATAAACGAGCTGCTGCTGCGGATATCTTCATCCATCAGGTTTCGGCCATTCAACAACAAAGTGAAATCCATCTCATTCACCGAAAATTTACGCGATATTGAGGTATCCAGCCTATCATAGCCGTCAGTTTTCAATTCATTGGCACCGGGCTTAGTCTGGGCCAATCTGTGTGCAAACATGATTTCGCCCTGCCAATTGGCATTATTCACTGCAAGCTTAAGACCATCCTGTCCAGTAGGTAAACGCGGAACAGCCTCGCCATTAGCCAACTCACCGCGAATACGGTCGCCAAACAGTGACAGTGTCCAGCGCCATTCCTCGCCCTGATTCAGCAAATACTCCAATTCATATTCCACACCGTGAAAACGAGCATTCTGTTGCTGGTATGACAATACGTCCGCGCCATCTATTTCTGTTCCACTATTGTGCAAATAAATGAATTGATCAAATTGATTATAAAAACCGGCAACTTTCGCCGTCAGCGAGCCATAATCTGCACGTAAGCTAATATCAGCATTACTGGATTTTTCATCCCGCAAATTTCGATCACCTAGCTCGATAGCACCGGTCGCACCATGCACCACATAGCTGGACGAATCATTCGCAAAATTGGAATATCGCTCTTCGGCATTAGGTGCACGCCGCGACTGCGACAGCGCCAAGGTCGCGGTCCAGATTTCGTTGATATCGTAGACACCTGATAGTGAGGCGCTGATGTTATTGTTTTTATCATCAAGCCCCAGTTCCACCAACTCGAGAGAATCTAAATCCGCGCGCAAACCAGCCTCAATTGACCAATTATCGCGGTGGTAATCCTCCAGCCAAAACAGTCCCACATTTTGATTACTATTTTGCGGTACAAAAGACTCCTCACCGATTGCCGAATAATCAGCATCAAGGAGCTGTAAACCCACGACCCCGTGTAAATTCCCCAAGGGCCTGTGGGCCAATTCAAATCTGGCGGCCCAGGCCTGCTTGGTAAAAACCGTGCCAATTTCACCACTGCTTTCAATTTCCTTATGCTGATAGTCACTGTAAGCAAGACGCCAGCGCAGCAGCTCAAACCAATTGTGTAGGTGTAAATCACCCGCTATATCCCAGCGACGCTGCTCAATAGCCAGACTAACCCCCTCTTCAGCGCTTTCATCAGCAGCGCTTTCACTCTCATCGTGGTGATGATGGACTCCCGCTGGAATGCCATATTGATTATCTAGTTCGCTATAACTCAGCCCCCAGTAACCCTGATCAAAATGGTAAGCGCTACCCAAAGTGGTGCGCCGGGTTCGGCCACTGGCATTAGCAATATAGCCATCACTGCTCTCATCGACGTCATCCAGATTGTTAGCATTTAGCGCCAGGCCTGGAATATCTGGAGCTGACCAATCACGGTATAAGTTATCAACATGGAATACCCAGCTACCGTCGCCTGCATCTAGGCGAAGGACACTGCTGCGACCATCGTCAACGCTTGAATGACGCAACTCCAACGCCCCCTCGACACCATCAACGGGCTTTACCGGAATACGACCATCCACTACATTGATAACGCCACCAATAGCGCCACCGCCGTATAGTAGAGTAGCTGGCCCGCGCAAAATCTCAATGCTGTCGGCCAATATTGGCTCAACCGAGACCGCGTGATCGGCGCTGTTCGAGGAAACATCCAATGCCGGCAAACTATTCTGTAAAACCTGCACCCTTGGCCCCTGTTGGCCGCGTATAACCGGCTGCCCTACCGCGGGGCCAAAACTGGCATTGCTCAAGCCGGGTGTCTGCGCCAAGGTCGCACCAATTGTTGCGGCGGCCTGACGGCGCAGTTCATCACCGCTCAGAATCGTTACCGGCAAGGCCGTTTGCGCCTCTTTTTTGTGGATAGGCATGGTCACCAGAATGTGTTCCATACGCTTATTATTTTCGGCATACACCAAGCTTGGCAGCACGGAAAATGCCGCCCAGGCAATGACACTACACTTTTTCATAAGAAATCCTGTTTACTCGTTCGAGTTCATTCACGCCTATGACGTGAACGATGCATAAAGAATTAGCCACGAGCTTTTAATAAAGCCGCGACTCAGTCGTCTGAGCTCAGACGAAATTCCAGATATTTACGCAGCGAGATAAACAGGAGGCGCGCGAGCTGGCGGGCGTAACTGTGGCCCGACAACCGCAAAGAGGATGATGGCCAGTTCAAGACTGGCAACTGGGGTAATGGTAATAGACGAAGAGGAATGGCTATTTAGCGCCGCAGCGGCGCTGTAATGGCAGACCACGCACTCGTGTAAAGTACTGTGGCCTGTTAGATGAACATGATTGGCCTGTATCCATAGCGAGCCACTGAGGCAGAGTAATAATACCGCCAGCAGTGAATAACGCTTATGTAATGCCGATCTACTCATCATCCGAGCTCGTGAGTTATGGGAGTTTCAAAGTTGATAACGAAAACATCAGGCTTCGAAATCAATACCCAGACGACGGCCGACTAATTCATAGGACTCAACCACATTGCCCAAACCCTGGCGAAAGCGGTCTTTGTCGAGTTTTTCACGGCTGTCTTTGTCCCAGAGGCGACAGCCATCTGGAGAAAATTCATCGCCGAGGTAAATTTCACCGTCGCTGAACACACCGAATTCAAGCTTGTAGTCGACCAATAACATGCCTGCATCCAAGAACATCTTTTTGAGCACGTCATTCACTTTAAACGTCAGTGCTTTCATGCGATCTAGTTGCGCATCATTAGCCCAACCAAAGGAGCGGATATGATATTCATTGATCATCGGGTCATGCAGAGCGTCGTTTTTAAGAAACATCTCGAACGTAGGTGGACTCAGTTCTTTGCCCTCTTCCACGCCCAAACGCTTAACAATAGAACCGGCGGCAATATTGCGCACCACACATTCTATCGGCAACATATCCAATTTTTTGACCAGCGCGTCATTGTCTGACAGCAGCTTTTCAAAATGGGTGGGAATGCCCGCGGCTTGTAAGGCCTGCATGATGAAGGCATTGAACTTATTGTTCACCATGCCCTTGCGATCCAGTTGCTCCACTCGCAGGCCATCGAAGGCCGAAGTGTCGTTCCTGAAGTTGAGGATATAACGGTCCGGATCATCAGTCTTGTAAACTGATTTTGCCTTACCGGAATACAACTCTTCGCGTTTTTCCATGGTTTGCCTCATTAGCACAAAAAGATTACGCTATTTCTAGCCAGTCGAAACCAGCCTCTTGATCAGCAGACAGCAGCGCGTCACTGTTTACCAATATCGGTTCTATCGCCATACGCGCAAGCGCAGGCGTATTGTTCTGTTCGCTAAGATGAGCCATCACCACATGCTGCAAGCGGGCCACCTCCACACTCTCCAACAAACTCGCTGCCTGCTGGTTATTCAAATGCCCCCAATCACCCCCTACTCGTTGTTTCAAGGAATAGGGATAAGGGCCATTGGCCAGCATAGTGACATCGTGATTGCATTCCAGTAGCAGCGCGTCACAGCGTTGATAGTGCTCCCGAACGAAGGGCGTAATACTACCTAAATCGGTGAGCAGTCCAAATGTTTTTTTTTGGTAACTGAACACAAATTGACATGGCTCGCGGGCATCGTGGGGTACCGCAACCGGCATGACCGTAATCCCGGCTATATCAATCGGCGCGGCCAATTGTAAATGATGCCAGTGATGGGACAACCGCAACTGAGCAAATTCACCAGTACCGTAACTACAATACACTGGGATTTTGTATTTTCGAGCCAGTGGCAACACACCTTTGATGTGATCGCCGTGTTCGTGGGTAACCAAAATCGCAGCCAAGTCAGTGGGCGAGCGCCCCAAACGAGTCATGCGCCGCTCAGTTTCCTTAATGCTAAATCCACAATCAATCAATAGGCATGCGTCATCTGTTTCCAACAGGGTAGCGTTGCCCTTACTACCACTACCCAGCGATGCAAAGCGCACTAATAAATATACCCCATGATTCGCTTAAGTAGGATTTCACGCTCGGCAGAGTCTAAACGACGGCCTTTTTGATAATCCAAGGTAATCAATGATTCTTCACTAGTAACCGGACGCAACTCCACCACATAGCGGCTTAATTCTACACGACGAGCACTGAATATTTTTGCAAACCAACCCAGCTCTTCGGCATCGGGATCGAGATAGGTCAGCCAGTATTTATTCACTTCGGGACGATCATCGTCAATTTCAAAACCGGCTTTGACCAGTGCCAAACCTAGCGCAGCCCAAGCTCGGTCAGTTGGCAACAACAGACGTAAATAACGTTCTTCTGAGCCGGCTTCACCCTCCAAGAATATTTTGCCTTTACCGTCAGTACGCTGAGCTAAAATTGATACTGAGCCAGCTGCCTCACTGTCGGCCATATACTGCGCCACAACTCGAATCATCTGTGACTCGCGCTCCAGATCACTGCTTACTGCAGGCCAGGCATCCCCACCATTAATCTGGGTCAGCATATGGATTTCACTGGTGCCTTTTTGAATGCCCTGCTCCAGACGGAATCGGAACCGCTCACGACTAAGACCGTCGACGGCGGGATCACGCCACTCAGTTTCAATAATCCCAGAATCGGCATCAGCACGAGTCACCAATAATCCGGCCCGAGACAAAAATAAACGCATGCGTGGCCAAACTTGGTTTGGATCACCGTCCAATAAGATCCAGCTCTTGCCATTCAAGGTCTGAATTTTAATTTCTTCGCTGCCGACATTTTTGGACAGTGCTTCTGGGCGCGGCAAATCAAAATCCCCGTCCAAGGCTTTGTGAGTCTGGATACCCAGCACCACATATTTGTCATCTAAGGTTTGCGAACTCATCCCAGCAGGCACTTCCAAAGGCTTACTAAGTTTGGCGCGGCGATAGTCCTGACCGCGATCACGAAACATGCCGTCACCGCCAAAACAGCCTGACAACACTGCCAGACCCAGACTTACTGTTATCAATCGAAAACCCGTGCTGCGCATATTTTTGCTCATTTAGTCTAGTAATCCCGCTTGCTGCAGGGCTTCAGTCAACTGTGGCTGCGCCGCATGACTCAAGGGTGTCAGCGGCAAACGAATGCCATCTTCCATTTTGCCCATAGCATACAGCGCCCATTTGACTGGAATCGGATTGGATTCGACAAACAGTCGCTCATGTAAAACTCTTAATGGCGCGTCAGCGCGTTCGGTCGCGGCACGATCACCCGCCATAGCCGCCACACAAACTGCTTTCGACGCCGCAGGGGTAATATTGGCGGTGACCGAAATATTGCCTTTGCCACCCAAAAGCATCAACTCAGCGGCAGTGGCATCATCTCCAGAGAATACCGCCAGCTTGTTGCCAACTGCATCAATCAGCTCTTTGCCGCGACTAAGATCACCAGTAGCATCTTTAATGGCAATGATATTGGGGTGCTCGGCTAAACGTATGGCGGTGGCATTACTCATATCACAGCCGGTGCGACCCGGTACATTGTAAAGTATTTGCGGGACGGCCACCGCATCCGCTATCGCCATAAAGTGACGATACAAGCCTTCTTGGGTCGGCTTGTTGTAATAAGGCGTCACCAGTAAGCAGGCATCGGCACCCACTTCCCGGGCCACTTCAGTAAGTTCGATGGCCTCTGAGGTAGAGTTGGCTCCCGTGCCGGCAATCACTTTAATCCGCCCAGCAACCTGATCGACACAGGCCTTGATGACCATTTTATGCTCATCCATGCCCAGCGTGGCAGACTCGCCAGTGGTGCCAACGGCAACGATACCCTCTGTACCCTGCTCAACATGCCAGTCTATCAAGCGAGACAATGCTTGCCAGTCAATACTGCCATCGCTGTGCATAGGGGTTACCAAGGCAACCATGCTTCCCGAAATCATGCCTTTCTCTCCAAAAATGCTGCAAGCCGCTAATGGTACTGGCCACCGCCACCCAGCTCAAGGGACAAATCACTGTAAAGGGCTCAGGCTTGCATCTTTCGTGCAACGAATTGGCTTCAATGCAGTCAATTCACTAGACTCGATGGTATTGTTAGCCATAATTGCCATCCTTGCCGCCTTAAGACAGGAGAAAAGATCATGCGTTTCCTAGTAACACTATTAATGTTGGTACTGGTTGGCCCCTTGGCCGTCGCCGAGCCTTGGCGTACCGATCCGATGACGCCGATGGACGAGCGCTATATGGACAATAGTCGCAAGGAGCTCAATGATTTGGCCCGTATTGAACTTGGCCGCAGCTTTGGAGAAAGCCGCGACACCGACCTGCGCCTGATTCAAACCCTACTGGATCGCAAATTGGTCAAAGCCGATCAAACCGCTTTATTGCAGGCTATGGGTATTGTTATGGGGGAGCACTTACGCAAGGAGAACAGTTTAAAGTGGGTGATATTCATTGACTGGCTAGGACGCAGTCGCGCCTTGGAAGTGCCGTTTAAAGATGAAGCCATCTTTCCGGTTACGCAAATATCAAGCCGAGTGGCCGTAGGTGGTGACGTTGATGTAAAAGCGATTTACCAGCGCTTGGAAGGCGAAATCACTCGTGCCAAAAAGAAAATTATTGTCCGCTAGCTTATGGCTTCGCTAAACGCCCAGAAAGTACAGTAATACGGGGATGCTGACAAAGCTGATTACAGTTGAACAGACCACCATCCCCGCCACCATTTCCGGTTCTCGCCGGTATTGCATGGCCAGTAAATAACTAAACACCGCCGCGGGTGTTGCCGCCTGCAGTAACACCACATTGCGCAGCATACCTTGTAAATCCAACAGGTAGACCGTTAACAAGCCACTCGCCAAACCGATCATTAAACGCAGACTGCCAAGTCCCAGCGATGCAGTCAAAGAGCGTAACTTTAGCGTACTTAAGGACACACCCAGAGTCATTAACATCAGCGGAATAGCTAAGCCACCCAAGATATTCAAGGTGTTCTGTGCACTTTCTGGCAGCTGCCAATCCTTAAATATCAACAGGCAGGCAAAAAACCCCGCGTAAACAAGCGGCGAAGTCACTACACTTTTAGCTGCCGCACGACCGTTAAGGACTGCAACCCCCAGAGAAAAATGGCTAACAGTGGTCACTAAAAACACCCCTATGCCAATAGCCAAACCTTCATCACCGAAGGCAAACAAACACAGCGGCAGCCCCATATTGCCAAAATTTCCAAATACTAACGGCACCACAAAATCACGTAGACTAAGGCGCAGCAGCAGGCAAGATAACGCCGCTAGTATTGCCGAGCAGACGAGTAAACAAAGTGTGGCTAAAAACACCTGCTGCAGAAGACTCATTGAGATATCAGTCTTGCCGAGGCTTGCAACAATCAGCGCAGGCGCACCCACCCACATGACGATGCGCCGTATAAATTCCTGATCAAAGGGCTGTTGAAAGCGAACCCACAACATTCCCAGAGCCGCACATAAAATAACGGGCAGAATGATGGGAATAAGAGGCGCGATTAAAGACATGACGATTCCACCAGCGCCACCCAGCAAAAATGCGGGAGGCGTAAGGACATTATCAATATTGCTGCGCTGGCATCCATAACCGCGAAACGGGAATTAGAACTGATCGGGTCTTAGCATGGCATCGTGCCCACCATCGACAAATACCATTGAACCAGACATGAAGCTGGCCTTTCCACTGAGTAAAAATGTCACCACCTCGGCAATCTGCTGAGGTTGACCTATGGCGCCCAGCGGTACGCTGTCGCCAAAATCTTTCATAAGCTGACCAAGGTCTTTATCCGCGAGTACCTTGCTGCTAAGTGGCGTGTCAATAATACCCGGTGCTACGGCATTAATCCGCACGCCTTGGCGGGCATAATCGGGGGCATTGCGTCGCATCCAGCAGCTCAAAGCGTGTTTAGAGCCCGCGT
>JBLHPB010000067.1:0-15543 GCA_047624025.1 Zhongshania sp. | reverse complement strand
GGCGAGTTTACGTATCCGGGCAGCGCACATTCACTAGTGGCGACGGCGCAATAGGCTACAACATTGCCGGTTTAACTTACGAAATCACCCTGCCATTTTCGGTGCAGGTAGATCGGCCGCTGGCGCGGCCAATGCCTAATCTGTAGTTATTCCAGTCGCCGACCTACAGACCCATAGCTTAACTGCACTAGCCTTACTTGGATATTTGGGGTCGGAGTAAAACTATTCTCATGGCTGCAGCAAGCGCAGTAAGGGTCATGTCTTCGATTTATAAATTAAAGGAGTCAAAACCCTTTTTTGATTAATTTACGCCGTCAAACTTACCGCTGATGTTCGCATCGAACACTTCGCCTTCAGCCGACATCAGAATATAAAGCGTGCGCTCATCGCTGGGATTTGCGACCTTAACAATATAGTAGCCATCGCCACTCTGAAAAATTGTCGCTGCCTCATTACCGATACTTGCCCAGCTCGCGGGTACTTTGCCAAAGCCAAGCTGCGGGTCGATATTGGCAAAACCCTGAACAGTTTGAGTTGCTATGGTTAAGGCTTTTTGTTCGGTAACTGGCGCGTGACCGCCGCCATGCGCCAATAGATTTGAGCTTATAAACAAACTTGCGAGTAAACCCAAAGTAATTCGGTATTTCATTTTTTCACCTTTATTTAGTGACTGTGGTATGCGCCATCGCCGTGATCATGTGGGCCTTCTTCCTGCGGTGAAGGCCGAGGAGTGATTATGCGCCGAGGATAGCGATCGAGAATATTTGCTTTCGCTTCCGCTGCCATATCTTCATGTATATGTGAGTGATCATCGGTATTAATTGGGAAATTATCGGCAAGCTCTGTGTGCTGGTAGCCGTGTAGCTGATGGAGGAAAAGCAGTCCGCCAATGATGACCAGCAATGTATTGGCCATAACGCTAAAGCGCTTGAATGAGGCAGTTTTGCGCCAACCTACTAACAGTGCCAGCATTACGGTGAGTGCCGCGATCTGAGCGACTTCGACACCGACATTGAAGGCGAGTATTTTCATAACGATGCTGCCCTCCCCCATTGGCAATTGCTGTAGCCGAGTCGACAGGCCAAAACCGTGAATCAAGCCAAAGCCAAACACCATCCACATTAGATTAGGTGACGCTACGCCAAGATAGCGTTTGAAGCCGTCCAGATTCTCGAAGCCCTTGTAACAGACGGTGAGCGCGATAACGGCATCAATCAAAAAGTAATTTGCCTGTACTGAGTAAAGCGTGGCAAACACGAGCGTTATCGAGTGCCCCAAGGTAAAGGCCGTGACGAATTTAATAATATCGGCAAAGCGGCTGAGAAAGAAGATGACACCAAACAGGAAGAGCAAATGGTCATAGCCGGTAAGCATATGACCCGCGCCCAACAATATGTAATCTGGCAGACCAGCCTCAATTGCGCGCTGCTTATCTGTCTCAGACATGCCGTGGGCGAGCACATTCACGCTAGTGAACATCATCGTCGCTAATGCAGCAATGAAGGCGTAAAACCGCACTGTAAACATTGATTTCTTCACATCATGCTCCTTTATTGTCGATTTGCACTTAATACTGACCCAGGATTTGCACCTTAAAATGACCTTAAGAGAGTCGCAGTGTCTTGTTTTAATTAAATACTTACAGGTAGATAGCAGGGTGCAAGTTTTAGTCTTAAATGGCGCAAAATTAAACACTATTCAACAGGCATGTAAACTACCGTATTATATATGGAATAAGAACAGCTGTGAGCAATCGATGAAAACGCTTGATATCATTTCATGGTCTATCTTTCCGGTGACGGTTGCCGCCGTGCTGCTTGGCGGAGTTTGGGCTATCGATGCCGACCATGCGCCGAGTCTGGTCGCTGGGATCGGAACATTTGCGAGCCTAGTGCTGGTGGTGACATTGGAGCGTTTACTTTCGTATCGTAAAGAGTGGAATCAAGGGCAAGGCGACCTGCGCGCAGACTTACTGTATCTGCCTAGCTACTTTGGCATCAACGCGCTGGTACAGCCCCTCGTCGCCGGCGATTGTACTGGTTTAATGCAACGCGAGCACATTTTGGCGAAGTTGTGTTTCGCGGTGTGATTAATGCTGTGCCGCTGGCACTGGCAGGATTGACGAATTCTCTACTTGGCCTGTTCCAGCACGCGAATATCAACTTTAAACTCGGTCCGTTAACTTGGATCTTCAGCGTTGGCGAAATGCATCGCTGGCATCATTCGCAAAAGCTGTCTGAAGCAAATCATAATTACGGTAGTAACTTCCTGTTTTGGGATGTGGTGTTTGGCATTCTTATTTCTATAAAGTGACGAGCGCTGAAGCCTCTCCTTGGCTTGCGGGCAAAGTTATTTGCCCTTTTGCACTGACTTTTGGCATACCACGATCCTCTTTCCATTTCACACATGGCAAAGATAACGCAATCTTTACATATCTCAATAAGTAAAGACGCTGAATATGAATCACTATTGGTAAACATCATGACCTAGCGGATACTTCTGACCAAAAGATCAGGGGTACCAGCACCCTATTTCCATTAGCAAAGCACCCAACCGGTATTATCATACTGCCCCTATAGCTCAATAAAGCGACACTCACGATACTTAGGCTGGTGGCGCTGAGACCAACAAAACTATCACTGATTTCATGCATTAAATTCCATTCCCTAATTACCTGACTTACACTCCCTGCGCCTATCAAGGATATGTAATGATTATAAAATCAATAAAACTAAAAAAAACTAGCTCTTTACATTTACTTACCGGCATAGCGCTATTAACAGTTAGCTATGCAGCAACTGCTGATCGAGTGCTAGAAGAAATAATCGTCACGGCACAAAAGAGAGAGCAGTCGCTACAAGATGTGCCGGTCTCAGTATCTGTTATCGATGGCGAGTTTATTAAAGACGCAGGACTCATTGATATCCAAGATGTGGTGCAATATGTCCCCAATGTTAAAGTGAATTTTGACGACCTGACGCCTACTATTACCATCCGTGGGTTCGGCACCCCGCCCTTCGGTCGCGCGCTGGAACCATCGGTAGGCTTAGTTATTGATGATGTGTATTACGGTCGAATGACATATGCCAATGACGCGGTCTTTGATCTACAGCGATTAGAGGTGCTCAGAGGGCCACAAGGAACACTGTTTGGTAAGAACACCATAGCTGGTGTTATGAATTTTTCGACTGAGCCCGCAGGCGATGAATTGCGGGGCTATTTAACGACAGTCTATGCTTCGTCCAACGACAAACTGGTTGAGGGCGGCATATCAGTCCCTTTACTAGCAGATCGCTTGTCCTCACGCTTCTCATTTAAATCACGCTCGCAAGACCGCCATATTTTCAATACCGCCACAAACAGGACGCCAAGTAACGACTATTTGGCTGGCAGGATAAAGTTAGCATTTCATGCCGCAGAAACATTGGATGTCTACATCAATGCTTGGGCCGCAAGAAGTGAAGGCCGAGGTTCAAATCTTGAAATTCTAAAGGCCACGCCAGATGCGGAGGAAGAGTTTCTTGAGCACGACCCTCAATTTGACTCGATACCCTTTAATGAGCGTGGATCGCTAGACGAGCAAGGATTTAAAGAACGCGACGCAGACTCGATTTCCGTCAAACTTAGCTGGTCTCCAGACGCAGAAAGTTGGGGCGTGACGGACAACCAAATTGATGTCATCGCCGCGTGGTCAGAAATCAGTACGCCGTTTTCAGATGATGTCGATTTTTCGCCAATTCCGCTTATTCGCCTGAACTCAATCTTACCTGAAACCTATAAACAGGAAACGCTAGAGTTGCGCTGGTCAGGATCAACCCCTGCACCCTTTGGCTGGGGTGAGGGCGTAGATATCATAAGCGGTGTCTACGCTTTCGCGACAGAAAGCGATGTAACGGGTCGGTTTAGCATCAATATGAACGGTGTGCAGTCATTGTTCGAAGCCGGCGGCGGTGTAGGTCCAACTGGGCAACTTGGCATTTTTGCCGACCAAGTAGGCGATTTACTCGCCTCGATGCCAAATAACGGCACGCCAGGCGAATTCCCTCCGGGCTTCGATACCGAAATCATTGACAATTTCACTCAGCAAACGGATGAAGGCTTTGCGATTTTTATGCAAAGTGTATGGCATTTCACTGATCGCCTGAATATGACCTTGGGGATTCGTTACGGCGAAAATAGCAAGGAGGGGCAAATTAGCTCCACTGCCTATGGTGTCAGCGGGCAACAGGGAACAAGCGTTGCAGCGCCGCTGTTAGCGCAAAGTGACTTCGACGAAAACCGGGTACGCGAAGAAAACGAACTCTCACCAAAAATCGCCTTTGCCTACGATTGGAGCGACGACCTCAATATCTACACCAGCTTTACTGAGGGTTTTAAGGGTGGCGGCTTCGCCGCGCTGGCATTTAATAACGAATCATTGGAGTACGAACCAGAAGAAGGGCAGGCCTATGAAGCTGGGTTCAAGGCAAAACTACTCGACGGAAGTCTTGGTATAAATGGTGCAATCTACCTCAATGACTTTCAGAATCTTCAAGTCCGGGTATTTAACGGTGCCACCTTCTTCTTCCTGAATGCCGGCTCAGCAAGGACCCAGGGGTTTGAGATGGACGCCACATGGTTGCCATCGTGGGAATGGCTTACCATTGCTGGGAGTCTCGGCTATAGCGATGCCTACTATGTCAGCTATGTTAACGGCCCCGCACAAGCAGGCTCGGGTGAGTCTCGTCAAGATTTGAGCGGGGAGTCATTGGTCTTTGCGCCAGAAATGTCAGCGAGCCTGACACCCACCATTCGTTTCCCCCTAGGTGACTCAGGCGATATCGGTATGGTTATCGCTCTCGACACGCTATATCAGGGCGAACACTGGGTTGATGCGGACATTGACCCCCAGGCACGGCAAGAAGCAACCACCAAATTCAATTTACGCCTAGGCGTTGTCGCTACTGATGGCAGCTGGAGTGTTATGGCAAGCGCTAGGAACGTTACCGGCGAGCAAGAAAAATTACTGGTGCTTGACGTACCCCTATTGCCAGGTAATTACGTAACGGCCAACAATCCAGATGAGCCTCAATTTGCACTCAATTTGCGCTATGCATTCGAGTAAGGAGTATTTTCATGCCAGAGTTTAGTTCTGCACTTACACAAGGCCAATGGACTACGATTATCGTGGTGTATGGCGCGTCGATCATTCCCAGCGCTCTACTAACGCTAGCGTATGCGATGGGCAAACTGCCAAAATGGTTGTTTTTCGGGTTTATAGCCGCCTTTGTGTTGTGTGCGGCGGGCTGGGAAATTTGGTTTACCTACGGATTATGGGATGGCTTAGAGGTAAATGCTCGGCGACCTGATGCTATGAATGCTGCCATACCTCAAGATATCAATTGGATATTAAATTCACTAGCCGATGCCTCTGCGGTCTGTATGGGCGGACTATTACTTGTTTGGCTGATACTTGGTCGCAGTAACACAATGTTTGAGCGGTGGCGCTGGGATGCCTTTTTCCTTTTACTGGTTATCTACATTGGCCAAAATTTGTATGTTGAGCTCTTCATCTACCACGAGCAATTGGCAATGGGCTACCCCATGTCTTGGGCACCACTGGTTCCAACCGGCCCATGGTTTAATCCAGTATTGTTTGAAGTCAGTGGTCGAAGCGTTCAGCTGCAAAGCCAAATATCTTGGCTGTTAATGACCCCATTATTTTATGGCTTTCTTATCTATGCTCGGCGGCGCTGGGGCGATGAATAGGGGCAGCCTAGGCTCGAGGTGGATCTGATGTCAGAATCACCGGATTTTCTTGAGCAAAGTACCCACCGGGTATGTCTTGCAATAGGGAAAACAATTAAGGAAGCTTACGCTATCGAATGCATAAATAACCCAGAGCCAAATTAGGGGCTCTGGGTATTTTTTAGCTGATAATGGCCATTTCTGACTTTTGTGGCTCGTCCGTAACTTATTGTTTTTTATCACGGTATTTTGTCTAACGGTACAGCCTCCGGAAAAGCACGCAGACTGGGGGACGAGGTTTCACCTCTAGCGATACTTCGGGTCCTACCCACCAGTTCGCGTTAAAGAGAATGTTTTGGCAGTAGAGAAAATATTCTAAAGCAAGAAAAAAGGCCGCTTATTTGCGGCCTTTTTTGTTTTAAATTTTAATAAGTTAAAAATAAAACCCTAATACAACATCAACATTGCAGTACACTACCTACTAGCAAATACCCATCCGCACAAATATATCTCGTGCTTGCAAATAATCACTTAGTTAAACGTTTTTGAAACCGCCAAAGTTATTTCGTTGCGCTGGTAGCTATAGGCATCAAAATTTGAGTCGTTATTCCAATGCGTCGCTTCAAGCCTTGTCGACCAGCCGCGACTGAGCTGATAGCGAACGTCGACTTGAGTACTCCAGCGCTTATCGCCCCTTTCCGCCTCTAAAGCGCCCGCGCGAATTTCCTGCTCGTCATAGCGACTTATACGGTAATCTCCCGAAAACTCGGCTGTTAGGTTTGTAGTCAGCGGCAAGCTAGTATGGAGAGAAAATGTATTTTGAAGAGGTGACGCACTAAAGCGCTCACTTATCGCACCAGTACTATCGGTAGTAATTAACTGATTGCGGTCATTAACATTTAGTTCATAGCCGACACGCCAGCGCAGCGACGCTAAGGTGTCGTTATAGCGCAAGCGCAGCTGCATTCGCTCGCCTGACAAATAGTCGTAGCCATTGCCATCGTCACCGTTGACAGTTTCCAGCGCGATTCGGGTATCAATATAGGCGGACGGAAGCGAATATTGCGCATTTAAAACTGCGTTGATGCTGCTCTGAATGGCATCGCCACCGATGGCGAGTTGGTTGGCATTTAGTTGATAGTCTAGGCGCCATGAGCGGAGTAACTGTATATAGCCTGCACCTAGCCCCAGATTGGTAGCGTCTTCATCATTCACATCGGCGTAGCGTCGAATATAGCCGGTACCACTAATGTAGCCGCCTTGATTCGCATCACCGCCAAAATGATAACGGCCGTACAAGAGCGTACCTAAAAAATTGTCGCCATCACGCTCCACAGCGAGGTTGCTTGTCTCATCGACCAGCTGCGGATTACTGTCGTTACCAACAAAAGCCTCTAAATAAGCGATGTACGGGACGATGGCGCTGTCGCGTAAACCCAGCTTACGTTCCGCAAGCCGCCGCAGCGTTTCCGTTGTGGCTATATTCCGTGACCGCTCAAACCATTTTGCAGCGTCGGTTTGATTACCACGCTTTTCTTCGACGAGGCCCATATTGTAATAACTCAGCGAGGCCAGCTTTTCTGAACGACTAGCCTCCTCAAATGCCGTGAGGGCTTCTGGGTAACGACCTTGCTTGAAATAGGCCACGCCAAGATTATGGTAGAGTATTGCGGAGGTTTTACCGGCTTTTTTAGCTTGTAGGAAGCGCTCTATTGCTTGGGCGTAGTACCCCGCTTTAGACGAGACCACGCCCTGTTTAAATGCATCATCCGCTGCGGTCGAGGCGAACACCGAATAAGGCGACATTGCCGCGATGGTGATGGTCAGCGCAGCGAAATACTTTGGGGAGGTCAACGACATAGTACACCCTCAATCACTTATTATGACAAAAACACCGCGACCTAGATTGCAGTGTTTCGCTACGCAAATGTAGCGTGAAGTTTCTGAGCCGCATCGTTATTCGACGCTAGCGATTATTCTGTGGGCTTGGCACACCGGTATCCGGGGGATTGCCTTGACCACCACTTATATCTGGACGATTACCTTGGCCACCATTTCCTCTGGCATCTTGTGAGCGCTGGGCACCCTGCTGGCTGCCTTGCTGGCGCGCTTGACTGGAGGTTTCCATGCCATTGCCGGCATTGTCATGGGCTTGTTCAGCCGCCTGGATAGGCAATGATATTTCATTAATAAAGCTGTCTTCTGAGAAGGCTTCATTTTCAATAATGGTTAATGTAACGTCCAATTCCTCGGCTGCATATGAGGGCAGAGCAACGAGATAAAAAAAAGTTGGCAATAATAATAGGCGCATTTTCATAATCGAAATCCTCTAGAACAGAAGTGGTGCGCAATGCGCACCACGTTTCTATATGTTAACGTTCAGGGCGACCACCGGGACGATTTATTGCCGCGTCAGGGGCCTGTGGACGGTTACCTGCCGCTTCTGGTGCTTCGGGGCGTCCGCCATCGTTGCGGGCTTGCTCTGCACGCTCACGACCAAAATCAGCACCACGCTGGCGGGCTTGATTGGCAGTTTCCATGCCTTTTGCAGAGCTCAAGCGACCTTGCTCAGATGCTGAGGCAGGTAAAGCGAGCATCCGTTCTTCAGAAGCCGTTTCTTCGTCGATTGTTTCCATGGTGCCATCATCCTCTTCCATGGCGCCATCATCTTCAACTTCTACAACAGTATTGTCATCAGTAGATTCTACAGTCGCGCCGTCGTCAGCCGTTGTTTCAACAGGGTCAGTAGTCGCTTCCTCTTGAGCATAGGAAATAAGGGGTAAGCCAGTAAGTCCAAGAGCAAGTGCAAATATAGTCAGTGTGTTCTTCATATCAATTACCTCTAACATTATGGCGCTTAGGCCGTAAACCCGCGGGTGGCGCGCAATGTCGCACCTGCAGGGTAGGAGTGCGTATCGGCTTGAATGCCAATGCGCATGATTTGATGTTTTCCACTGTGCTCGATACGAAGTAGCAGCTCAGTGTTCAAATTGTCTTTGTTTGCGATAAGCGGCAGCGTCAGCCGGTTATCGCCTTTTTGTAGTGATGCAGTCCAACGTAGCTCTCGCTGGTCAGGGTAGCCCGCTAATTGCACTCCGTCGGGGAGCTCCAATGTCAAAACAGCATCGTTCATCGTCGACAGGCTGGAAAGCGCGAAAGTGACGTCTTTGGCCTCAGCAAACGTGAGTGATACCCACTGCTGCTGAGCGCCGCCATCATCACTAAAAGACGTATTGCTTGAGCGATCCATAAAGATGGCACCGGTGATCGCCAAACACAGCAGTGAAGCCGCAATGCCGAACTGAAGGGCACCATGCCGTTTTTTCAAGGGTGATCCCAACAAACCCGGTAATGCCACTGGTATTTTCGGCGCGGGTAATTGGCGTAGCGACACCACGATGCGCTGCGCGCGTTTAGCATCAGCCTGACATGTTGCGCATTTATTTAAATGATCCTCGAACTCTTTTAGCTGCAATGCGGATAATTCTCCGTCCAGCCAGTTGTCGAGTTGATTGTCGCAAATATCACAGTTCATAATTTGTCCTCTTACCTCTTACACGACCGAGGCGCTTAAAAGGTTGCATCCACGAGAATAAAACGAAGCGCTTTTCTTGCGCGGTGAAGCCGTGATTTCAATGTACCGAGGGGCTCCTGCAGAATATTCTCCAACTCGGTCAATGGCATACCCTCAACATCATGCAAAATAACAAGGTCTCTTTGGTTGGCGGGGAGAGATTCCAGCGCTGCTTGCAATTGCTGCTGGAGTTGCTCGTTTAGCGCCTGGTCGGCGGGGCCCGGAGCGCTATCCGCCAGTTGGTCGGCAAAATTTGTGTCGTCAGCACCGGTGATTTTTGAAAACGTCACCGGCTGCAGCTTGCTACGGCGATAACCGTCGACGAAAAGGTTGTAGAGCGAACGTTTTAACCATGTTTGCGGCGAGTCGAGTTTATCGAGCTGATTAGGCTTGCTTAAAAATTTAGCTGCGAGCTCTTGAATTAAGTCTTCGCTGTCCGCTTGATTACCAGATAGACGGTAAGCCATCCTGTAAAGATCGGGTAAGTGGCTATTCAAGATGTCATCTGCGGATGATGTCGACTTGCGCCGCCAAGACAGAGTATTTGCCATAAAAACAGTAAACCCAGTTGTTATGATTGCGCCGATTAAGATTACTCGACTGTTTTCCGCTAGCTTATATGACTATCACGAAGGAGGTAGTAAAAAGGTTGCATAAGATTTAACGAAAATCTCTTACCGGTTGGCTGGCTTTTTATCCTCGGCTATTGCGCCACCATCACCCGCCGGGGGCTAGGGTTACGCCTCTTAGGGCATAAATGGTATACGCTAAAGTCCCAAGGTACAGCCTCAGTCCACTCGAGGGAAAACACACAGTATGTCTTGCAAAAAGGGAAGTAATTGCTGCAGATTAGGCTATCGAATGCATAAATAACCCAGAGCCAAATTAGGGCCTCTGGGTTATTTTTTAGCTGACAATGGCCATTTCTGACTTTTGTGGCTCGCCCGTAAATTATTGTTTTTTATCACGGTATTTTGTCTAACGGTACATCAGTGGATTCTCTATCGGTACAGCCTCCGGAAAAGCACGCAGACTGGGGGACGAGGTTTCACCTCTAGCGATACTTCGGACATTGTAAGTTGACAGTAGAGAGTGCACTTTTGACAAATGAGAAGGAATCGCACTCTTTATTAAATCAATAACTTACAGATTTATTGCCACGCAAAAATCGCAGCGATGGCAACGCTCACTTGAGAGCGAAGTTTTGTCACTAGTAATGATCCCGAAGGCCGCTAACTTAGCGGCCTTTTTCGTGTAAGCGCCAATGCTTTCCCAATATCGCGCTGCGTTACAATTCAATTACCACAGACCGACATTGGTAATAAGCGGACGGACAAAATTACGTAATCCGCCCCTTCGTCAACGGTCGAAAAAGTTGGCTCTTTAGCGCAACGCCCAGAGGCGCGCATGCCAGCGCGGCTATTTACAGTTTAATAGAAACCGCAAAGGCGACTGACCTTGAGCCGTATGCTTATTTGCGGGAAGTGTTTACAAGGCCGCCGAGCCAATCGAGCGATGAGGAATTACAGGCATTGCTACCTTGGAATATCTCGCTCGTATAGTGTGGAGCTTGTTGATCGCTTACATTGCTACAGCTTGGCAGCGCTATCGGGTAGGGTGCAGGTGAATGCTGAGCGTGTAAAAATTCAAGGCCCATACCGAGTTCGGGCTCAAGCCTTGGCAGCTCGTTCCACTGTGGCGGCGTATTACCATCGATAAGGTAACAAGCACGTGGTGGTGCGTGCAGGCACAGCGCCAAATCAGAGTGCTACGTGAGGTTTAATTTACTAATGGCGATTGGGAAAGATGAATGTATAAAACTCACGACTTACTATGATCGCCAGCAATACATTTCTTTCGTAAGTTGGTTGCACTTAAGACGGTGATAGAAACCGCTTTTCAAAGACATCTACAGGCACCGGTTCACTGAAGAGACAACCCTGCATTTGATCGCAGTCAAGTTTGCTTAGCTGAAGTAACTGCTCTTGAGTCTCCACGCATTCGGCCACAACTTTAAGTTTCAGAGCGTGTGCTACCAGAATGATGGTAGACACCATTTTCCCGCCTTTCTCAGTATGCATTTCACGCACAAAAGAACCATCTATCTTAAGTATATCCAGCGGCAGTGTGCTCAAATATCTTAGTGAAGAAAAGCCGGTACCAAAATCATCGATAGTGATGGGAATACCCATGGCACGAATAGCTTGTAAAAGCTCAATACTCTGTTCGACATCCCCCATAATCACGGTTTCCGTCACTTCAATCTCGAGGCCCGCCGCCACACGTGGATCGCTGGCAATTGCCTGCTCAATGTCGTTACTAAAATTACGATTGCGCAATTGTAAAGATGAAACATTGACCGCAATACGAACGGCATTTAAGCAAGCATCGCGCCACGACAAATAATCTTTTATGGCTTGTTTTATTACCCAGCGTCCGACCTCATTGATTAGTCCAATTTCTTCTAAAATGGGTATAAATGTATCGGGTTGAATCAGGCCTATATGTGGATCATTCCAACGTATTAGCGCCTCAGCCCCCACCATTTTACCACTGGTAATATTCACTTTGGGCTGATAAAACAGTACAAATTCGTCTTTATCGAAGGCATCACGCAGGCGAAGCTCTAATGCAAGCCTATCTGCGGTCGTTGCTGTCATGCGCTGAGTATGAAAAAGGTAATTTACACCACTCTTTTTCGCAACTTTCATTGCGGCCTCTGCGTTCTTAAGTAGGCTGACAGCATCAGTACCGTCATCAGGAAATAGCGCAATACCCGCTTTAACACTAATCCTGAACACATTTCCATTAACCTCGAAAGCGTGCTTTAAGAAATCAGACATTATATTTTCTATTAATTTTTCCAGATGGAGATCCAGCTTGACTAAGGGCAGTATGATGGCGAAGCAGTCGGCTTCGATACGCCCTAGATAGGTGGTATCCAAAAATCTATCTTTCAACCATTGTGCAGCCTTTTCCAACAATGCATCTCCGGTCAAGCGACCAAAGCTATCATTAATATTTTTGAAACGATCCAAATCGATCAGACCAATAGCAAGCTGATGTTGCTCACTTTTCGCTTTGTACATGTATGCCGACAAGCGCTCTAAAAACAAATTACGATTGGCAAGCCCAGTGAGCTCATCATAATATGCGAGAAAGTTAACACGTTTCTGTTTCTCTATATTACTAATGGCAAAGGCGATGTCAGTCGCGAGTCCCAACATTAGTTTGATTTCGCCTTCTTGGAAAAAATTTATCTCACGGGCATACAAGGCAAAGACACCGACTGCCTCGCCAGAAATAAGTAGCGGTAAAACCACCGCCGAATTAACGCCCGCATCCGCATATTGCTTGCCAAATAATAATCTAGAATCGATTTCCACATTATTGGAAACGACTGGCTTGCCCGTCTCAATAACCATGGAGACAATAGACTTTTTAATTCCCTCAGGGGACGACAACACCTTCTTAATATCAGTTAAAAGCTTCTCATCTTTGCCCGCCGATACGATTGATGTCATCAGTTTAGTTTTAGGATCCACGGTCACTATTGCCGACATACGAAAACCGCCGGCGTCGGCTGCAACCTGACAGGCAACCGAAAATAACTCTTCAAGAGTTTTCACCCTAACCACGAGCGCATTTATCTGACTGAGCATTGCGTAGACGCGGTTCAAGCTCTTCATCTCGATCTCGGCCTGCATACGATCGGTGATGTCCAGATGCATAATCACGGCACCGGAGCTGCCCTCGTGGCTCAAGGGCGTCACAGTCATTAAGAACCAGCGCTGTTGTGTAGGTGAATGACAGGGATATTCGATGGCAAAGCTACTCGAATCGCCCGTCAGTACCGAACGGATTCCCTCTGCCACTTCGCCGCCATCAACGCAAGCATCTAGATAATTGATCCCAGTTAGCGGGGCAGACAGCCCATTTGTCTGGGCAAATTTCTGCCAGCCTCGGTTAAACGAAACAATGGTGCCCTGATTGTCGACCATAACAACATGGGCCGGCAGCGCGTTGAGGATGGCGGCTTGTCTTGCCACTGCGTGAAGGTGCAGCTTTTCCTGTGCATGCTGCAGCAAAAACGGCATGCCATCGGGCCCAAGCACGGCATCGACCTCGCCGCCAGTGAGTTCTTCCAAGCGCCGGCCAGCCTCATGGAGCGTTGCGATCAATGCAGTCATTTCCTTGTCTGCGGCGCTGGGAAACGCTGATTCGCCTATATTCACGGAGCGATTTCTCCCAGATCCAGCGCCTGCAAGACCACCTGCAGCTGGCTCAATGTACCGACGATGCGTCGAGTTGGGAGTGGCGCGATCTTGATTAAGGTCGGTGTCATAAAAACGCCATCGGCGAGCGCGCCGGCGGGTGCGCTATACACATCCACAATGTCTATTGTGTGGCGATCCGGCAGGTGTGTCTTGCAAAGCGATCTCAAGTTGGTAATCGCCTGTAGGGAGTTCGGGGTGTCACCCGCAACAAAGAGCCGAAATTCATATTTTACGGGGTCATTTACGTCGGGCATCACTCGACCTCCGTTGGCGGTGTATCCCCACCGCGCAATTCACGCAAACGACTGTCTTCGTGAGTCAGATGCCGTTCGCGAGTCTCCGTTGTAGTCTGCAGAAGCTCTTTCTCGATCTGCTTGGCGAGGAGCTCGGTCTGCAGCGACTTCAGCCGAACTTCGAGTTCGGCCTCCTCTGCACTGAGGCGGACGCGCTTGAGCTTCGTTGCAACCGCTTCGACTTCCGCCGCATCGACCGCGGCGCTTTCCTTTTCCCAGCGCATTGTACCCATGAGAACTTCGCCGCCTGCGGTGTAGATATCAGTGAGGGTGACGCCGTCATCACTGAGGATCAATTCACGCACTTGATTAGAATGGGCGGTACCCCGCGACTTGATAACCCCCAGGCTGCGGTTGCGCTCGCCAGCGTGCACCATATAGTTGAGCTGGATCCAAGTGTCGGCGAGGCTAGATATTTGCAGTGCGGAAGTGGCATCTTTGGAATGGGGAACTTCGTCGAGCAGGCTAGTGCACAGCAGGGTGATACCTCTGGACTTGGACCAGTCGATCAAGCGTGCGGCGACACTGTAGCCACCCCTGCCGTTGCGTACCTTCATCCACTTGGACACCGGATCTATCACTATGCAGCGCGCTCCCATATCCTCCGCGAGCGACTTAATGCGAAGCAGATAACTCTCGGCGCTCCCGATAACGTTGCGCGCGGAAAGCATACGCAGGTAGCCGCTATCCAAATGGTCACTGAGATTAATGCCAACCGAGGAGAGGTCGCGAACCACCTCGTTGGCATCGGCATCGAAGCTCACAAACAGGGTGCGCTCGCCCCGTTTGCAGGCTGCTTCGGCAAAGGTACCGCCCAAGGTCGTCTTAGCAGTTCCTGGGAGACCGGTGATCAACACCGTAGCGCCGCGGTAATATCCGCCGCTAAGCATAGTGTCGAGCCGATTTACGCCGCTGGAGACCCGCTCCCTGCTGACGTCCACCATCCCGCTGTCGAGCCGGCCCGCGACGACGAGCTCTAAGCCATTATTGGAGATCATGAATGATATTTCGTTCTCGTCGAAGCTTGAGCCACGATATTTCTGCACGCGTAGATAGCGTTGCGAAATCCCCTCCATCACGCTGCGGTTGAGTATGATGGCGCAGTCCACCATGAACTGCATGAAGCCGTAAGGTTGCTCGGCCTGCTTGTCTTCGGGTGTTATGACCTCACCACCCCCCTTCGAGGTGATGATGCAGGTCATTTCATTCTTAAGCAGCCAGGCGTTCAAACGGTAGACCTCGCGACGTCTTGCCGTATCGTCTGGCAGCAAGGCAAGCACAACATCGAGGGCGTCGAACACGATGCGCCGGGCACCCATCTCAGAGATCTTACCCTCCAGAACGGCCAACATACCCTCCAAATCAAAACTGCCCGACTGGATCAGGTCTGGCGACGGCTGGGCGTCAATGAAGAACAGTTTTTTCTCACGCAATTCCAGAAGCTTCCAACCGAAGCCATCTGCATTGATCAGAATACGGTCGGCGTTTTCTTCGAATGCGACAAAGATGCCCGGTTCATAGCAGCTTTGGGCACCATGAACGAGGAATTGCAGCGCGAAGATAGTTTTGCCTGAGCCTGGCCCACCCACCAGTAGGGTGGTACGACCGCAAGGTAATCCTCCCCCCGTGATGCCGTCGAGACCGATGACCCCAGTAGAAGCTTTCTTTAGGC
>JBLHPB010000066.1:0-15558 GCA_047624025.1 Zhongshania sp. | reverse complement strand
CTCGATGCCTACGAGCGGCTAGCGCAATCGACATCTCAACAATAAGATAGTTGGAGAAAATTATGAAAGCAACGATGGGTCGCAGTGGCACTAGTGCGGGGGCGCCTTCTACTTTTGGTGAAACTGCCCGGAGTTTATACAGTCACGCCAGTCCAGTGATTTTGACAATGCTCGCATTTGGTTTTGTTTTAGCGCGAGTTTTGATGGGCAGTTGGAGCACAGTAGACCTAGTTGCGCCGCTGGTGGTAGTGGTGATGTGGCCGTTACTCGAGTGGGTGTTACATGTTTTTTTATTACATGCACGGCCGAGAAATGTATTTGGAAAGACAATTGATTTGAGCGTTTCCCGTTCTCACCGCCAACATCACGCCAGTCCTAATGATTTAAGCGATATAACAATTAATCTGGAAGTTTATCCAGTTGTTGTACCACTATTGGTGGCGCTGACGTTTTGGTCATTCCCCAGTATAGAGCTAGCTGTGGGCGCTTTAGCCGTATTTTTCACATTGGCTCTGCACTATGAGTGGAATCACTTTATTGGCCACGTTAACTGGTGTCCACCGCTGGAATACTATCGTCGTCGCCAGCGTATGCACCGTTTGCACCACTTCCGTAACGAGCAATTATGGTGGGGCGTGTCTACCGGCATCGGTGATTTTTTGCTGGGTACAGCGCCTGACGTAAAGTCGGTCGAGCGTTCGCCAACCGTAGATAATGTTCATGGTCTCAATGAGAGCTGCAGTATTTAACGAGTGATACGAGTAAATACGTTGCTAGCCCATATTAAATAACAATAAGTAAGGCCTATTACATGTTGATTCTGATTATTGCGATGCTGGTGCTAAAACTATTTAGGTCGCTGCACCGGCGTAGCTCTTTGTCTTTAATTACTGCTATGCAACTGGCTGCTGCTGTATGTCTTGCGCCAATATCTATAGAGGTAATTGCTGCTGAGAAGTCGCGCGTAAGACTGGAAGAAGTGGTGGTGGTCGCGCAAAAGCGCGAAGAAAATATGCAAACGGTGCCCATGTCTGTGACAGCTATTGGTGGCGACGATATTGTCGACAAAAACATGGGTGACATGAATGAGGTTGCTAACTATGTGCCCAATCTCGATATTCTTGCGGTACCGTCGTTCCCTAGTATTTATATGCGTGGTTTGGGTTCGAGTTACAATCGTGGCTTTGAGCAGTCTGTCGCGATATTAATTGACGAAGTGTTTTATGGTCGCGCCTCGTATATCACCCAAGGGCTTCTCGATCTGGAAGCGATAGAAGTACTACGTGGGCCACAGGGAACGCTATTTGGTAAAAACTCTTCGGCTGGAGCGATTCATTTTCGTACCGCACAGCCGGAGCAGGAGTTTGGATTTAAGGGAGGCGTGCTTCTTGGCGAGCGTAATTTACGGCGCCTGCGTTTTTCTGCGACTGGCCCGCTGGCCAACGAGAAAATAAGTTGGCGTATCGCCTTACTTGATGATCAGCGCGATGGCACTATCCATAACACCACCAACGAAATCGATGAGGAAAATCGCGACAATAAATCAGCGCGGCTGCGCCTGAACTGGGATGCCAGTGATGACTTTTCGCTTGGTTTGATACTGAACGGCGGCATCGTTGACCAAGCTGGTGGCGGTACGCAGCTGATAGCTTTGCGGGAGCGAGCGAGAGCGGCCATGCAGGTGTTTGATGCTCAGGTCAATGAAGACCCCTATGACGAAAGAAGTGCGCTCGATTACGCAGGGGGTGCTAGCAGGGAGACATGGGACGCGACGATAAAAGCTGACTGGTCTTTGAACAATGATATTGTGGTGACCAGTATAAGTAATTACTCATGGATGGATGAAGACCTAAGCTTTGATGCTGATTTTTCTCCTATTCCTTTTCTGGTGCTTAATAACGATGAGGACCTGCGTCAGTTTAGTCAGGAACTGCGGATTACCTCTGGACCAGGAAAACTCGAATATGTGGTTGGGCTGTATTATTTGGAGACTGACTTACGTGCCACGTATGACATCACAGATTTTCTGTTGCTGAGTGAAATTTTGGCTGTGACTGGCGAGGGAGAGCGCATGGCTTGTATGCAGGGCAGCAATGACCCCAGAGCTTGCCAGGATGCTGTACTCGACGATGCGACAAGTGGGCAGTCAGCCGCTCAACAAATACAAGCGCGCATAGAACTAGAGGGTGGGGTGAGTCCGGTCGAAACCTCATTAACCCGTTTTGCGCAAATCAGCAAGAGCGGAGCACTGTTTGGTCAGGCGACCTGGCATTTTACGGATCAACTTTCTTTAACCATCGGAAGTCGTTTGAACTACGAAGAAAAGTCATTGGATGTCAGTCACCGCTTACTGAATAATCGCACGGGCCAAGAAGGCAATGCGGTGGTCAGTGGCGGTTTTCTGCCGCTAATTAATTATGGACCGGGACCGAGCCCAGGCGGTTCGACAATCTTTCCGGTCATTATTGCTGGTGATACACAATTTTCTAGTCACCAAGAGCGCGACGATTTTAACTTCATCCCCAAGGCATCCTTGCAGTATGTATTTAATGATGATGTGATGAGTTATTTGACGGTCGCGCGGGGCTACAAGTCAGGCGGATTTAACGCTCAGCCGGTGAATGACCAGCAATTGGAGTTCGATGAAGAAGACGCTAAAACCTACGAGCTGGGTTTGAAGTCTGAGTGGTTGGGTGGCGCTGCTCGTTTTAATGCGTCAGCATTTTTAACAAATTTCGATGGCCTACAGGTCGCTACGTTTAACGGCGTGAGCTATGTTGTGGGCAATGCGGCAGCGGCGACTATTCAAGGTTTAGAATATGAAATCATGTTGGTTACACCGCGCGGCGTCTTGTTAGGGGTTAACGGCGCGTTTACTGATGCGAAGTACGACGAGTTTGAAAGTGCACCTTGCGGCGCCGAAGTGACCAGTGCGCCGCCCTGCGATCTTAGTGGCAAGCGTTTGCGTTTAGTGCCCGAGCTAAAGACAACGTTTACTGCTGGCTACCAGGGTCAGACCTTTGGTTTGCCTTTCTTAAGTATTGTTGGCATGACCGCGAGCTATTCCAGTGATGTTGCCTTGGCCACCGACCTAGATTCTATTGATGTTCGAGAATCAGGGGCAAGCTACGGGGTTCAGCTAGGCGTTAGATCGCTGGAAAATACTTGGCATGTTATGTTCTTTGGCGACAATATTACTGATAGCCAGTCTTTGGCTGGGGCTCAGGATGCCCCAGCCTTTCGCGGCACCCACTTTGGTGGAGCATACCCGGCAGCCAATTATGAATTGGAACTTGGTTATCGATTCTAGTTAGCGGTATCGGCTTGTAGGCTTCCTGGGGTATAGATCATAGTTTGTTGCTGCCTTGTTATTCTTTTTTGTCTGAGCGGTGCTGCTGTTGCCGACGGGATAGCGGTCGGCTCAATTTTGCCCGCGGTGAGTATTTCCCAGAACGGTGAACTGGTGCTACACAATGGAGCGCCGCAGTTTCGTGCATGGCAGACCGGACAGCTTTCAGGGCGAGCGGTGATGCTAGAGTAGCTGTCAGGACACCCTGCGAGGCAGGGGCTTCATGAGGGTTTAAATCGTTCACTTAAGGAATTTACGTCACTTGAGGATGATGCCTCGTTAGCTAATCGCTTTGGTGTGATTGCCATTGTAAATCTCGATGACTCGCTATGGGGTACCAGGTCACTGGTGATCAATGCGGTTGTGGATAGGCAGCAGCTTCTCCCCGAGGCCACCTTCGTGGTTGATGGTGCGGGGGATGCTAGGGGCAGGTGGGGTCTGCCGAAAAGACTGGGGCATTAATTTTAATTGACGGCCAAGGTGTTGTTCAGTACTACCGGCACGGCGCATTAGCTCAGGAGGAGATCGCCGGCCTACTTGAGAAAATACGTGTGCTGAGCCTCGCTCAATAATAAATTCCATATCTATCAATGAATGCACTTAATCACTTAATAATGCCACCTCTACCACTCCTTAATCCCCCGCAGTCATCCTGCGGGTAAGTGTTACATGTTGGTTAAAATTCGAAGCAAATATGGAGGGCTGGTGGGTCAGTTTTAAATGCAAATCCACATTTCTGGGTAACCCTAGCGTTACCTGTATGCGCTTGGTGTTTTGCCATTCCAGCGGACAAAGGTTCTGCGGAAATTTGCTGTATCTGTATAGTCGAGTAAGTGCGCAATACCAGCCAGTTGGCGAGTTGAGCAAACCGAGGTGGCCCATGACAGTAAGTATTCCCGTAAATCTGCAACGAGAAATGTAGGTCCACGCACAAAGCCAGCGATTAAATCTCGGCCAAGAGCGGCATTATCGAATTTGGCAGGATCGAACCTCGCCCTTTTCGCATAAGGGTATTCCCTACAAAGTCCTGCAGAGTAATATCGATGCTAGCTTGGAGCACCTTCCCCGGCTGGTCGGTTAAAGTTTATCTCAGTGGTGTTGACGCCAGATGAAGAGGTGCTGCAGGGCTCGACCCCGATCATTGAATGGTTTGAACAGCGGTTTACTGATGATTCCGTGGTGCCGTAAGATTCTCGTCTCGCCTTTGTCATGTGGTTGCTAGAAGACTTTGCCGATGAATACATGCCTCGTATTCAAAGGCTAAGACACAAGCGGCACGATTATTAGTCTTAAATATGCCAGCGCACACCGGGACTAAATTGGAGGCGCGCGATGCGCTTCTCAAAGAGCCGGATTGAGCTATTGAACAAGATTATCTCGATGGCAAAGAGTTGCTGCTAGGGCGATAAAATGAATGCATTTTTATCGCTCCACTTTAAGTCGCGGCTTCGGCAGTAGCCAGTTGATTTTGGCATATGGGGTATAAGCGCCGAGCCGACCCGCTTGGCTCAAATTTGCGCCACTGCCCCTCAGCTTGGGCAAGACGATCTGCCAATAGCCACCAAACCGTGGCATTGACAGTAAGCCCAGAGTGGCTGCCGTACACGGCGATATTTTGGCATTGGGCATGACCGTTGCGCTGCAGTGCATTACGCCAGTGGACGATACCGTCACTGTGCGAATACACTGCGGTTGTCGGCATCGGCGGCGCTATTTTCAGTGTCGCACGCAGCACCGGATCTGGCGGCCCATTCAGTAATTTAAACAACTTCGCGACCGCCTTGCCCGAATCTGGGCTTTCCGATATCGGGCTACCTAGACTGATCACCTGCCGGACCAGGTTAGGATTGCGTTGCGCCAGTACCCGTGCATACAAACCACCGAGGCTGTGACCAATCAAACTCACCTTATCTCCGCTCGCGGTGTACTGAGCCAACAAGCGCGCTTCCAGTGCCTCAATCACACCATTTTGTGGGCCAAGGTTTCTGCCAAGCGTCCAGCCACTGCTATCGTAGCCTAAGCGAGTTAAGAATTTGCACAGGGTTTTATTGTAAGTATCACTGCCGAGAAAGCCGGGAATAACCATTACCGCGTGCTTATCGCCTTTAGGCGCCCGCCTTAATATTGGCCTTGCTGCGTTAAGTGCAATGACGTCTAACACGGCACTTGGCAGTTCAAGCAGGGCGAGCAGAGGATGCGCGGCAGGTCGTTTTTCTTCCGCCAAAATATTACTGCTTGGCATTTTCAGCCGTCCTTGCTGTAGCATGTGCAGTCGCGCTTTTTGCTTTTCTTGGTGCTTTGGGTTTACTCAGTGTAGGGCTCGCCGCTGAACTCTGCTGTGCTTGCTGTTTTGACGCGGCGAGCAACGCGGCTAGTGAATCTCGCAGACACTGCGCATACACTTCTGGGTCAGGTAGCATCTCACGGCAGGCAGAAAATGTGATTGTGAACTCGTCGCAGTAGGTGGATATCGCTTGAAACAAACCCACGCTGTCCAGTACTGGGCCGGTAGGAAAGCTCACCAACATTTTAGCGCCGGTAAAATAAAGCGGGATGCGCGGCCCCGGCACATTGGTGACCACACAGTTGTAAAACGGGCTGACTCGGTTTGCCAAACTTAAGGAACTTGATAAACGTGCTGCGGCGGCCGTTAAAGTCGATGGCGTAAACTGCAGGTAATCGGTCATGGTCTTGGCGCCGATGGCATTGGTCAATTCTTTGGCATTGCGCGTACTTTCATTGACTGCGAGCAGTCGCTCTCGTGGGTCGGCAATATCGGTGCGCAATTGGACGGTCATTTGCGAGACTTCATTGCCGGCCTTGCCCTGTTTGTCAGCGGTGCGGATATTAATCGGTGCAAGGGCGGCCAGCGTTACTTCAGGCAGCTCGTCATTGGCCAACAAATACTGACGCAAAGCTCCACCAACAATCGTTAATGCAACATCGTTGACTGTTACCGACTCATAGGCATTTTTAATTTCGCGAATGTCTTCAAAACTCACTCGCATTGCGTCTACAACCCTATGCGCCGATACATTGCGATTAAAGCGCGTGCGCGGAATATTGCCGACTCGCTTTAGCTTCCCAGTAAGCACACCTTTTGCGGCCTGATATAGACTTGGCGTGGCATCTTTGGTGATACCGATAAATCGGAACGGCAGTTTTAGGGTGTTTTTCTGTGCCTGCCACAGCATTTCACGTTTCTTGGGTGGCTGCTCAGCGCTGATGTTATTTGTTGTGTCTATCTTGGTGGCAACATCAGGAGACAAGTCGTGTAAAGCACTGTTTATTTCAACGCCTGAGGCGCCGTCAATCGCCGCGTGATGCATTTTGGTGAAAAGTGCAAAGCAGCCCTTGGGGAAGCCCTCAACGTCATCAAGACCTTCAATGACATAGGCCTCCCAAAGGGGGCGACTGCGATCGAGCGGGCGGGCGTGAATACGAGAAATTAAAATACAAAGTTGGCGCCAATCTCCCGGTTTAGGTAAAGCGATATGCCGAACATGGAATTCTGGGTCAAAATCGCCGTCGGCTACCCAATAAGGATGGTCAAGGCTAAATGGCACTGTCATTAAGCGGCTGGTCATCGCTGGCACCCGCCGCGCTCGCTGATGAATGTGCTCAACAACCTGCTTAAAACGCACCTTGCCACCCGGTGCTGTGCTGGGGTCATATATGGTGAAGCTGCCGATATGCATGGGCGAATTGGCGGTTTCAAGATAAAGGAATGAGGCGTCGAGCCCTGTTAACTGTTTCATTGCCGTCTCCTAGACTCGCGCAAGGTGAATTTGATTATTAGAGTTTCACCGCTATTTCGCGGCGTGAAAAGGGTGTTGGTCCGCAGCTGCTGATTCTAGGATTTCTGAACAGTGCCTAGCTCTGTAGGCACGTCGAATCGTAAAATGGGCAGGCCGCTCAACATAGTTATACTACAAGCTGCCGCTGGTTTGAATAATTTTGTCTGAGCCGGCGGGTAAGCTAAAGGCGACGCCGTCTTCACCAATCGTATAGTTCTTAAATATCTTTTCTGCGCCATTTAAGAAGAGTGCTTTTTGGCCTGGAATAACCAGCGGCGGTACCACGTGGTAATAAAGCAAATGACCCACGCCAGCGTCGCGAGCGGTTTCAGCGGCTTCTACCGGGCTGGTGTGATAATCGAGAATGTCGTGGGTTATCTTTTCCATCGGGGCATTGCCCACTTTTTTTGCCACTTTGTTCATCAGCGTGACGAGGTTTGGCGCCAAGGCTTCATGCACTAGCAAATCTACGCCCTTGGCAAATTTTTCGATATTGGCAGACTTCACCGTGTCGCCGCTGATGAGTAGTGAGCGACCTTTGTAAGTAAAGCGGTATGCCACGGCAGGGTCAATTGGGGCGTGGTTAACGGCAAGGGCTTCAACGGTTAAATTCTCGTCTTTAATAAGTACGGCTAGTTCGCCCTGTGGTGGCTTAATAAATGCGCTGGCCTTGAGCCCAGCGCCACTTAAGGGCGCGGCAAGATCGCCGTGGTGAGCGTGGCGATAGTCAAAATCTTGGCTATAGGCGGCGTTAAAACCCGCAACGACTTTTTCTACACCCTGGGGGCCGTAAGCTGTTAGTGGTGAAGTGTTTGCGGTGCTGACCCAGCGCAGCGTGCCCATCTCGCCTAAGCCATCGATGTGGTCGGAATGAAAGTGGGTCAGAAAAACCGCTTCGATCTGTCCAATAGGGTAGCCCATACGGCCGATGTTGCGAACGCCGTCAGTGCCGGCATCAACAACAAACATGCGCTCGCCGGCAATGACGACCACACAGGGGCCGGAGGCATTGGGTGCGGGCATCGGGCCACCTGCACCGCATAGTGCCAAATGCAGCCCGTCTTCGAGGTCGTCGGTCGCATTTTCTGACATGCGTGACTCAAGGCCTTTTTCCATAATGCGGCTGGCAAGCCCCGATGGCATGCATCCCGACAGTGCAACTAGCGTTAATAGCGTGATAAGTTTATTGCTCATAATTACTCTCTGTTCGTCGATAGCATTAAACGCATGGTGGGTGCCATTGCGCTTTAAGGATTGCGTTGTGATTATTGGTTTATGGAACTATTTATTAGTGATTACTCGCCAAAGCTATAGCGCAGGTCCAGGGATAGCTGCGGCTCGTCGGGCATGGCCACGGCAACGTAGTTGCCGGGATTGCGTATCGCATCTAAAAAGATGCTGCGCTCTTGCTCACCGGTGAGGTTTTTCGCGTTCATTACAATAGACCAGCCGCCGTCAATTTGTTTGAGACCTAGACGCAGGTTAACTTTGGTAGTGGCTTCTTGTTTGCCCTGCTCATCCAAGTCGATATCTAAATAATGCTCGCCCTGATGGAGAATATCCAGCCCCACGAGCATGCCCCAGTCGTCACTGATGGGGAATTTTAATGAGGGGTAAAAGCTGGCGGACACGATTGGCGCATAGGGCACCTCACGACCACTCAAATCCTGCCTTGGAATGTCATTACGACATTGGGCAGGATTGTTGGCTGCACTTTGCTCAGCCGTGCCAGGTGCGCAGGGGTAGTTCTGGTAGGCGGTGTCAGAGACGCCGATACTGCCGGCAATGGTCAGCGCCTGCCAGGCGGGTAGCCATTGAAAATCTAATTCAAAGCCTTTACCGATGGCTTCAGCGGCATTCAGGGTGGTTAATTGTACGCCGTTAAATGCTTGCACTTGCAAATTGTCGTAAGCCACATGATAGGCGGTTAAATTGAGTTGCAGTGTTTTGTCCAGCAATAAGCTTTTAATGCCAATCTCTTTGGACAAAGCTTGTTCTTTGGCATAAGTGGTATCGATGGGCGAAATGAGTGGTCCGCTGACGCCGCCCCCCTTGCTGCCTTTGCTGGCTACAGCAAATACTCGGAAGTCCTCGAAGATCTCCCATGAAAGGGCGAGCTTAGGTGAGAGGTCGCTCTCGCTCGCGTCGTAGGTTTCGTAAAAATCCACCTGGCCACCTACCTGCTTCGCGATGACCGCACTGTCAGACTGTGATCCGGTAAAGCCTTCTTTCTGTTCTCGACCATAGCGGGCGCCGAGAGTCAAAGCGACTCGTTCACTAAAATACCAGGTGAATTGGCTGAATATCGACTGGGAATTATTTTTTAGTGACGCGATATTCCTCGTGATCGCGGAATTTTTATTAAGGTCACCTGCGGCGGCCCGGTCGGCAGCGATTAGAGCATTAGCGGCAAATATTTCGCTGCCTTGGGGTAGGCCACCTTGCCCGGCTTGTAAAACGTCTTGCAGGCCGTCGTAGTAGACGAAGTTAAGTTGTGTAGCGGCCGCCTCAGATTGAAAGCCAAATAGGCCCGCGGTAAAGTTCAAGCCAGTGCCTAAGCCAAAAGGCGCGTCGAGGTCGCCACTAAAGCGCAGCTCGATCGATTTTTGCTCATAGCCCTCAGGGCCATCACTGCCCAGAGTAGAAAATGTGATCGGCGAGAAATCAGTGTCTAATATAAACGGTGAGCGTATTTCGGCAATGTTGGCGATCACCGCCATGTTTAAAGTGTGTAGTGCACCGAGTTCTTGCCAGCCTGTTTGAAAATTTAATGTAAGTGCTTTTGAATGGCGTTCGGTATACGAATCGACATCGGTCGACTCGTTGCCGTCGTAGACGTCGGTTTCAAAGCGGGGGTCATGGGTCTTGTATTCGTTTTCTGCGCGCTCCGTTGCGGCTTGGTATTGAATGCCGTAACCGTTGGCGAGGGCGTCGGTTTGAAAGTACTCTATGCCCAGTGTAGTGCTGTCGATAATTTCCCAGGCCAGTTTTATTCGGAACGATTCATCTTCTTGGCTATTATCTTGGTCTCGCGTCGTGTTGTAGACTCCCGTGTCGCGATCGCGCGTGCGAAACGCAAGGCGCGCGCCGATTTTGTCGCTGAATACCGGGAAGGAAATTCCGCCTTCCAACCGCCGGTCGTTTAATGAGCCGGCGCCCGCGTTAATATAACCGTGAACCTCGTTATCTGCTGCCTTCGTGGTGAAGTTCATAACGCCGGAGACGGTGTTCATACCGAATAGCGTCCCTTGTGGCCCGCGTAAAACTTCGAGGCGCTCCATGTCGAAGGCGCCGTCGTTAGTGAACGTAACACGACCGTAGTAAACGTCGTTTATCACCACGCCGACCGAGGGTTCAATATTACGCGCCAGCGGTGGGGTGCCAAAACCCCGAATACTGAGTACTGGATTGGAATTGCTGGAGTTAAATTTAACGTTGGGGGTGTACTGAACCATGTCTTGTGCGTCGATTAGCGCGGATTCACTGGCCATGTCGCCACCAATAACCGAGATCGAGGCTGGCACGTCAATGAGGCCTTGCTCGCGTTTTTGCGCCGTCACAATGACTTCTTCTATCATGCGGCTGTTTTCATTGGCCGCCGCTGAAAGCGGAAGCATAGCCAATAATAATGTTGGATAGCGCAATTTATTATTTTTCATTAAATGCTCCAGCCTGATGGCAGTGGTTTATAGCAATCAATTTTTATTGGCATTAAAAGTGTCAATAGACGACTTTAATATGGCATTAAGCGTGACAATAGTAAAGCGCTGTATGCCGTGCTGGCCATTTCTTGCGGTTCGGCGTGGCGCTGCATGCGGATTTTTTCAATAGCCTTTTGATAAATATCGTCGTGACAAAAAGTGCGCGTTCCGTTGTTTTTCCTAAGGTGCTTTAAACAGGCCGTGGAGAATATTGGTGATGATGTGAATACTATTAGTAATACTAAGGCCTTGGTGGTCTCGGAGCCGATGCCACATGTCAAAAGAGCTAATGGCGTCAACAGTCTCTCTTTGTTCAGTTGTTATTTTTTTCAGTTCAGGTAGCCAGTTATCAAGGTCTTTGCGCAATCCACGTTGATTGCGGGCATAGTTTTTTTTCACAATATCTAAGCGCCAGCGCTGGGCGAGCGTTGACAGAATAACATTGTAGTTTTGTTCGTAGACGTCGGCGCGATGCTCAACGGCGCGTTGAATGCGCTGTTCAATTGTGCCGCTGCGATCACCACCAAGAGCTATCGCTTCGTAATTGTCGCGAATACTAAGGTTGACAGCTTCGGCGAGTGCACCCATGTCGTCGAAATGCCTGAAAAAAGTTCTTATGCCTACCTTTGCGCGATCAGCGATCTGTTGGGCCGTCGCGATCAGTACGCCCTCGTTTATCAGCGCGAGGGCGGCGTTAATAAGTGCAGCGCGACTGCGTTCTGTTCGCTGGTGGCGTCCGTCGCTTTCTGGTGTCGTAATAATTTTAGACATACTCTTTCTGCTCTTCGGTTCTGGTTTGAACTGCTTAAGACCGCTTGTCACGGCGAGACAGCCATAGGTTATCAATTGCGGCTGTTAGCGCTATTAATACTAGCGCTAGGAGTAGGCGTAGATCACTTAGGTAGAGCGTTGTTTCAATTGGGTAGGCAATGGTTTTTTCCAGTGCAGCTGTTTTAAAGTGGTGCTTACCTTTAAACGCGGAGTTGCTAACAATCTCCATCAAGGTCCGCCTGCTGCGGTATCGAAATAAAGCGCCTTGTGTCCAGTTTTCGGCGCCCTGTATGCCAATGACGTCGATTGCCGGATAAACGACTTCGCCCATGAGTACCGGATGGGAGGCCCGCGCCAGCAGAGCTGGAATCATATGTTCCATATAGCGCGCCATAAGCTTGTCGGCTGTTTCGCCCGGTGCTGCACCATCGACCTGTGGCGGATTGTCGTTGTAGTCGATGTTGTTGACCATCAGGAATTGTCGCCCAGTATCTTGCCGTGCAAATTTTTCGATAAAGGCGATTGTCTCCGGGTTGCCACCATTCGCAAGCATGGTTGCGGCAAATTTGTCGACCTCTTGCTCGCTGAGCGGTCCGCGGAAATCGGTGTACCAAAATGTAAACGCGGCATATAAAGTGATGGCGGCGAGCCAAAGTTTTGATCTGGCAGTCATGATAAATACCCCTGAACACGATGAACTTTGCTATAGCATAAAATAATATGACATTATTAGTGACAATACAATAATGTTTCGATATTGTTGCTTTTAGCTGTCGCCGATCGGCCAATGTGCTTGTTGTTTTTATAAACGGATTCTGAGCGGTTGTGGTGGCGCCGAGAGGCTAAAATAATAGCGAGGAAATTTTGATGACTTCAGATAAGCCTTTACGTTTGATTGGTGGAACCGCGTCACCCTATACAATGAAAATGATTTCATTGATGCGATACCGGCATATTCGCTATGCGGTTACTTGGGGTATGCCGGACATGATTCTCGATAAAATGGCTATCGAGCGTCCACAACTTGCTTTTATGCCCACCTTTTTATTTGACGGTGATGATGGCCGGCCGGTTGCGACCTGCGACTCCAGCCCTATCATTCGCCGTCTCGAGACGATGTATGAAGGTCGCTCAGTTTTGCCTGCCGACCCAGCCTTAGCCTTTATCGATTACCTTATTGAAGACTTCGCCGATGAGTGGGTCACCAAGTATATGTTTCACTACCGCTGGTATCCCCAAGAAGACGCTGATAACGCAGGAACACTGCTGCCTCTAACAATGGATATGAAGCTGAGCGACGAGCAAGCCTTGGAATTTAAAACACTGTTTCAGGCGCGGCAGATATCCCGCTTAAGTTATGTGGGTTCCAGTGATGTCACCGCACCAGTAATAGAAACCAGCTATCGTCGCTTCTTAGCGGCGATGCAAAATCATCTCAGCCAACAGCCTTATATGTTAGGCGATCGTCCTGGCGCAGGAGACTTTGCCCTCTATGGTCAGTTAACTCAGCTGGTGGGTTTTGACCCCAGTTCACGCCGGATAGCGCATGAGGTGTCACCGCGCACGGTTGCGTGGGTCGATATGCTAAAAGACTTATCTGGCGTAGAGCCGAAAGAAAGTGATTGGACGCCGCTGGAAGATCAGCCTGAAACCTTGCGTGGCTTGCTGGCCGAGCTGGGTAGGGTTTACGTGCCTGCGCTGCTGGCAAACGCACAAGCAGTAAAAGCCGGTGAGAAGAAGTGGTCTACGCAGATCGATGGCCAGCATTGGGAGCAGCGTTCTTTCCCCTATCAAGCCAAGTGCCTTATTTGGATTAATGAGGCCTATCAGGCACTAAGCGACGGTGATCGAGCAAGGGTTAACCGCGTACTGGATGGTAGCGGGTGCGAGAAGCTATTTAATAAGGTTTATTGTAAGTAGGCGTCCGCCCAGCATAAGAAAGAGGCAGGTACTGTATGACTAGAGCAGAGACCATTGCAGCAAACCTAGCTTGGGAGCAAAAGCGTCACGCCGAGAGTAAAACCTTGGGGCCCAAGCAAAAAGATCACTATCGGCTGTGGCAATCGGAGGCTTCTCCTTTTTCCTACAAGGTTGCGGCTTTTATGAACTATAAGGCCATTCCCTATAAAAAGGTTGCGGCAAATATGATGGAAGTGGAGTGGCTCATAAATGTTGCGGGACAATCCATTATTCCTGTAATGCTAAGCCCTGACGATCAGGTTATGCAGGATTCCACACCAATGATGAGGTTTTTGGAGTCTGAACATCCAGCAATAAAAACAGTACCTAACGACGCAAAACTTGCCTTCATAATGTGGCTAATTGAAGAGTTTTCCGATGAATATATGCCACGTATTTGTATGTATACGCGATGGGGTAATGAGCAAAACCGAAGAGCCGTAAGTCATCGCATTGCGAGAACCCTAGTCTTTGCAAGCCTTGACACTGAGGTGAAGGACATAGCCCCCATGTTAGTTAAGCGCCAAACTGGCTTTGATGTTCATCTGGGTTTGTCCGGAAATGAAGTGCGGAAAAGTATGGATGAACAAATTGATGCGCTGCTGAGTATTCTCGAAGAGCACTTTAAGCACTATCAGTTTTTGTTGGGCTTTAGGCCGTCTATGGCCGATTTTGCTTTGTATGGAGCATTAAAGGTCCACTTATACGAAGACCCACAATCTAGGGAAATAATGGAAACGAAGGGGCCTCGAACGTGTGATTGGCTGTTGACCATTGCTGATTTTGGCGACATGCGAGGTTGCGCTGGTCAGACAGAGTTTGGTGACTGGGTCGACCTAGAGGGCGGAGTGCCTAGAAGCTTACAGGCACTGCTCGGTTTTATCGGTCAAACCTATATCCCATTCGCTAAAGGGTGTGCCGAGGCTAGCTTGAAAAAGTCAAAGACATTTCAAGCAGAAATATTTGGTGTTAACGCAGTTTTTAGTACACACCAATACCGGGTGTGGTCATTTGAGCAGTTGCAACTGAATTATGATGCGATTGCAGATATCGAGAAAACTCAGCTAGGTGGAGTTCTGGCTGAAGCTCAAGTGATGCCGGCGTTAATGGAGAATGGTATTTTTCATAATGGCTTGTTTGATGGCTTTACGCCGCCTTTTATTAAAGATGGTATTCCAGATGCGCGAATCAAACACGTCAGGGAGAAGGCCGCTAGCAGTCGGGCTGGCGGTAGTTGAAATAAGCAAAAATTTTTTTATGTTAAGTCGGTTATTGTTGTCTTGATACTGTAAAACACTTGTTAGCCACAGACCATAAAGCGTTGAATACGGCTCGACTTAGATTTTTTGGAGTTACTGTTTTGAGCGAATTAGTTATCAAAAATCGGGTTACCGAGATGACCGGAACTAAGTTTCCGATTATTCAGGCCCCGATGGGCTGGATTGCACGGGCACAACTTGCATCAGCGGTGAGTAATGCTGGTGGCCTGGGTATTATCGAAACCTCTTCAGGTGAGTTGGATAATATAAAAGTTGAGGTCGCCAAAATGCGCGAGCTCACCAGTAAGCCTTTCGGTATGAATGTGGCGTTGTCTTACGTTAAGGGTACAAATATTGTCGATTTTGTCATTAATCAGGGAATCAAATTTGTTACCACTTCGTCTGGTAGCCCAAAGGTGTGCACCAAGGCTTTTCAAGACGCGGGTATTACCGTCTTTCATGTAGTGCCCACCCTTGATATGGCGCTGAAGGCAATTGATGCCGGGGTGGATGGTCTCATTGTAGAAGGTGGCGAGGGTGGTGGTTTTAAAAACCCCAGTCCAGTCTCAACCATGGTATTGCTGCCGCTGATACGCAGTAGAGTTAATGTTCCGATCATTGCGGCCGGCGGAATATCCGATGGTATCTCTATGGCCGGGGCTTTCGCCATGGGGGCTGAGGGTGTGCAAATGGGCACGCGTATGCTGACCTGCGCCGAATCG